>CAYWHO010000005.1:0-27133 GCA_964458195.1 uncultured Arenimonas sp. | reverse complement strand
ATCATCGGCGGCAGGCCGGCGGAGAGGTGAAGGTCGGACGCTTTGTTCTTGACCGAAAAGGCCAGCAGTTCAGCGATATCCATGGCGGTATACCCCCTGGTGCGCAGCGGTTCTGCCGCCGCGCGAATCGTCGTTACCGCGCCAGGGCGATCCGGCCCCATCGCGACGCGTCGAGCCCCGGACCCGCCCCCGTTGGGGACCGGACCCGTTCTCGCTTGCCCGCACGCCGGCGCCGGAGCGACGGATGCAGGCGGGTGCAGCTTCCCTGCAGCACCCTTGAGCCCGCTGTCCCATGACAGGGGGCCGAAGGCAGTATAAACCTCCCGGAGTACGCGACAATCCCGGCATGAACCCGCAGAGCCCGGCCTATTCCCGCGTCCTTCAAACCTTGAACAACGCGGCCTTGGCGGCCGGGCGGCCAGTCCCTGCCCTGCTGGCCGTGTCCAAGACCCAGCCGGCCGACGCCGTGGCCGGACTGGCGGCCCTGGGTCAGCGCGCCTTCGGCGAAAACTACGTCCAGGAAGGGATCGGCAAGATCCTCGCGCTGTCCGATCCCAAGCTCGAATGGCATCTGATCGGCCATCTGCAGTCGAACAAATGTCGTGAGGCCGCCGAACATTTCGATTGGGTGCAGACGATCGACCGCCCGAAACTGATCGAAGCCCTGGACCGCCATCGTCCGCCCGCGCGCGGCCCGCTGGATGTCCTGGTGCAGGTGAATATCGACGACGAGGCCAGCAAGTCGGGGTGCGCACCTGCGGACGTGCTGCCGCTGGCCGAACGCATCGCCCTGGCGCCGCGCCTGCGCCTGCGCGGCCTGATGAGCATCGGCGCCCCGCACCCGGACTTCGAACGGCGGCGCGCGACCTTCCGGCGCATGCGCGAACTGTTCGACGGCTTGCGCGAGCGATTCCCGCAAGCCGACACGCTGTCGATGGGCATGAGCGAGGATTTCGCGCTGGCGATCGAGGAGGGCGCGACGATGGTGCGCGTCGGCAGCGCCCTGTTCGGGTCGCGACCGACGCGCTGAACCTGCGCACCCCTTACACTGCCGTCTTCGATTCACGGAACGTCGCCATGACCTCATCCCTCCAACCGCAGGACCCGAACGCTTCCGGCGCCATCGCCTTCATCGGCGGCGGCAACATGGCGCGCAGCCTGATCGGCGGCCTGGTCGCGCGCGGTCGCGATGCCGCTTCGATCCACGTGTCCGAACCGAACGAAGGCTTGCGCGCCGCCCTGGCGGCCGACTTCGGCGTGATCGCGCATGCCGACAACGCGAAAGCGGTCGCTTCGGCCGGGACCTGGGTGTTCGCGGTGAAGCCGCAGGTGATGAAATCGGTCTGCGAAAACCTGGCGCCGATCGCGCAAACAGTTCGGCCGATGATCCTGTCGATCGCCGCGGGCATCGCCAGCGCGCAGATCGATCGCTGGCTGGGCGGCGGACTCGCGGTCGTGCGCAGCATGCCGAACACGCCCGCCCTGCTCGGCGCCGGCGCCACCGGCCTGTACGCCAATGCGCGCGTGTCCGAATCGCAACGCCGCAGCGCCGAATCCCTGATGCAGGCCACCGGCATCACCGAATGGATCGCCGACGAAGCGCTGATGGATGCGGTCACCGCCCTGTCGGGCAGTGGTCCGGCCTATGTTTTCCTGCTCGCCGAAGCGATGCAGGCCGCCGGCGAAGCGCAGGGCCTGCCGCCCGATTCGGCGCGGAAACTGGCGCTGCAGACCATCCTCGGGGCGGCGCGCATGCTGACCGAATCCGGCGAAGCGGCCGCCGTGCTGCGCCAACGCGTCACCTCGCCGAACGGCACGACGCAGGCGGCGCTGGAGACGTTCGAGGCCGGCGGCTTCCGCGACCTGGTGAACGCTGCCGTTGCCGCGGCAACACGACGCGGCCGCGAACTCTCGGCCGCCAACGATTGAGCCGGCCAGCGCGGGTGACAGTGCCGGCGGATGGCGCGATGATCGACACGAGCCGTCCATGCCACGAAGGAATCGCGCCATGACATCCCTGCTTCGACTGTTGGCCTGCGGCGCCTTGCTGTTCGTGCTGTGCATCGCCAGCGCCGGCGCGCAATCGGTCAGCTCCGGCGACATCACCGTGCATTACAGCGTCGTGCCGACGACGAGCCTGACGGCGGAAATCGCCCGGCAATACGGCATCACCCGCTCTTCCAGTCGCGCCCTGGTCAACATCGCTGTACGCCGGGGCAAGCCCGGCGCGGACGGCGCGGTGCCGTCGCAGGTCAGCGTCGGCGCGACCAATCTCAACGGCCAGCGCCAGCAACTGATGATGCGCGAAGTGAAGGAGGGCGAGGCCATCTATTATCTCGGCGAAGCCCGCGTTTCGGGCCAGGAAACGCTGAACTTCGAAGTCGAGGTGCGCATCGCCGGCCGGGCCGAGCCCATCCGTGCCGTTTTCCGGCAGGAGTTCTTTCCGAAGTGAGCCTGCTCTTCGTTCGCCACGGCCAGGCCAGCGCCGGCACCGACGACTACGACGCCCTGTCGCAACGCGGATTCGCGCAATCGCGCCGCCTGGGCCAGTGGCTGGCCGCTACCGGCCATCAATTCGACGAAGTCGTGATCGGCGGCATGCGCCGGCATCGGCAAACCTACGAGTCGATCGCATCGGTCTACGCCGAACAAGACAAGGTCCTGCCCGAAGCGCGCGTCGATCGCGGCTTCGACGAATTCGATCACCATGCCGTGTTCGACGGATTCGTGCGCGGCAATACCGATCACCCCGCGGTGATCGGCAGCCGCACCGGCGGCCTGATGGCCTTGGGCGCATTGATCCACGCCGCGCTCGGCGCCTGGGCCGAGGATCGCATCGCGGGCGTACCGGAAAGCTGGGGCGAGTTCGGCGCACGCGTTCGCGAGGCCGGCGGCCGTGTCGTGGCCGGTCGCGACCGCAACGTGCTCGTGCTGACCTCCGGTGGCGTGATCTCGCGCCTGGCGCAACACGCGATGGGGCTGGACGATCGCGGCGCCATCGACCTGAACCTGTCGCTGCGCAACAGCGGGCTGTGCGAATTCCACCCGCGACCCTATGGCCTGGCCCTGGGCAGTTGGAACGCGCTGCCGCATTTGCACGACGACCGCGAGTTGTGGACTTACTACTGAGGACGAAGGACGAGGCATGCGCGAATCGCTGGAACTCGACCAAGCTGCGCTCGCCGCCTATCTGGAAGCGCAGGTGCCGGGTTTCCGCGGCCCGCTGACGGCGACGAAGTTCAAGGGCGGCCAGTCCAATCCCACCTATCGCATCGACGCGACCAGCGGTTCCTATGTGCTGCGGCGCAAGCCGCCGGGGAAGCTCCTCGCTTCGGCGCATGCGGTGGACCGCGAGTTCCGCGTATTGCAGGCGCTGCATGGCGGGAGTGCGGGCGCGCCGGTCGCGAGACCTCTGCATCTTTGCACCGATGAATCGATCATCGGCTCGATGTTCTACCTGATGGAGTTCGTCGACGGCCGCATCTTCTGGGACCCGGCGTTACCGGACATCGCTGCGGAAGATCGCGCGCGTTACTACGACGCCATCATCGACGCGATGGCGGCCCTGCACCGGGTCGATGTCGCCGCGGTCGGGCTGGCCGACTACGGCAAGCCCGGCAATTATTTCGCGCGGCAGATCGCCCGCTGGAGCGAGCAGTACCGCGCTAGCGAAACGCAGGCCATTCCGGCCATGGACGCGCTGATCGAACGCCTGCCCGCCCGCTGCCCGGAAGACGATGGCCGCATCGCGCTCGTGCACGGCGATTTCCGCATCGACAACCTGATGTTCGAGCGCGAGACGCCGACGCTGGCCGCCATCGTCGACTGGGAGCTGTCCACGCTCGGCCATCCCTTGGCAGACCTCGGTTATTTCTGCATGGCCCTGCGCCTGCCGCGCAATCCGGCGTTGCCCGGGCTCGCAGGCATGGACCGCGCCGCCCTCGGCATCCCGGATGAAGCGGCGATACTGCGACGTTATTCGGAAAAAAGCGGGCTGGGCATTCCCGACGACTGGAACTTCGTCATCGCCTTCAGCTATTTCCGCCTCGCCGCGATCGCGCAGGGCGTGGCGAAGCGCGCGCAACAAGGCAACGCCTCGAGCGAACAGGCGACGCAGGCCGGTGCGATGACGGCGCTGCTGGCGAAATCGGGCCTGGCGGCGCTGGCCTAGCTCGTTCGCCGCGCCCAGGCAGAAATATGCGCATGCATCTCGCGCACGCCATCGGTGAGTGCGGCCGGGCCGGGTTGCAGGATGATCGGCGACTTGATCTCGAACAGCTGGCCGTCACGCACGGCCGGCACGTTCTGCCAGCCGGTCCGCGCCGCGACCTTGCCCGGTTGGAATTTCTTTCCGCACCAGGAGCCGAAGACGATGTCGGGCGCGCGCGCGATGATCTGATCGTCGTCGGCGAGGATGCGGTCCTTGGCCAGTGATTTTTCCGCGCGTTCGGGGAAGATGTCGTCGCCGCCGGCGATGCGCAGCAGTTCGGCGACCCAACGGATGCCGGTGATGCGCGGTTCGTCCCATTCCTCGAAGTAAATCCGCGGGCGACGCGGCAAAGTCGCGGCTTGCGCTGCGATCTCATCCAGGCCGGCGCGAAGGCCGTCGGCGTAGGCGTTCGCCCTGTCGGCCGCGCCGACCAGGGCACCGAGCCGACGGATGTAGTCGAGGATGCCGTCGACACTGCGGTGATTGCTGATCCAGACTTCGACGCCATGCCGGATCAGCTCGGCGGCGATGTCGGCCTGGATATCGGAAAACCCGATCACGAAGTCGGGCTGCAGCTTCAGGATTTCGCCGATCTTCGCGCTGGTGAAGGCGCTGACCTTCGGCTTTTCGCGACGCGCGACCGGCGGCCGCACGGTGAACCCGGAAATGCCGACGATGCGATCCTGCTCGCCGAGCGCGTACAGCGTCTCGGTCGGTTCCTCCGTCAGGCAGACGATACGGCGAGGGCCCGGCATGGACGCCTCGGCTTCAGGCGGGTACGCGGATCAAGCCCAGAGCGTGCCCCGGCGATCCTCGTCGCTGCGACGATCCTGCTGCCGGCGGTCGCCCTGCCGACGCTCCAACACATTCCATGCGATGTCGGCGCCGCGGCGCTCGCCCTGGCGCCGGTCTTCGCTGCGACGGTCGTTGCTGCGCCTCTCGAACAGACGTTCGGCCATGGATCGACTCCCTCCCCAATTCAGGGATAGAGCATACGCCGATGCCAGCCGCCGTCCAGACGCTCGTAGCGCTGGCGCTCGTGCAGGCGGAATTTGGCCCCGTACCAGAACTCGATCAGTTCAGGCACGACCCGGAAGCCCGACCAGTGCGGCGGCCGGGGCACGGGCGAATCGGCGAACTTCTGTTCAAAGGCGGCGAAACGCGCCTCGAAAACCTCGCGCGACTCCAGTGTCTGCGATTGCAGGGACGCCCAGGCGCCCAATTGGCTTTCGCGCGGCCGGCCGGCGAAATAGGCATCGGCTTCGGCGGCCGACACCGGCTCCACCGTCCCCTCGATCTTGGCCTGCACATGCTCGCTGCCGCGCAAGCCCTTCCAGAGGAACAGCAGGGCAGCCTGAGGATTGGCGGCCAACTGCCGCCCCTTGCGACTGTCGAAATTCGTATAGAAAACGAAACCCCGTGCATCGAACGCCTTGAGCAGGACGGTGCGCGCGGAGGGACGACCGCCTTCGCCGACCGTCGCCAGTGTCATCGCGGTCGGCTCCGGATCGCCGGCCGCTTTCGCTTCGGCCAGCAATTGCGCGAACGTAGCCAGCGCTTCGGCCTGCAGGTCTGGGGCTGTTTCGGTCATCGGTGCTTCCTTTTCGCTATTGTCGCGCGATGAGCGCGCGCTTGCATCCCGACCCGGATCGCGGCTTCCCGCCGGCCTTCGTCGGGCAATGCCTGGATGAGGCGCTGGCCGCGGGCGGTCGGCCGCCGGTTTTCGCGATCGCCGGCGCCCAGGGCAGCGGCAAGAGCACCCTGGCGGAGCAGTTGTTGCGGGCCGGTACGCAACGCGGATTCGATGTCGTTGCGCTGTCGCTCGACGATTTCTATCTGCCACGCCGGGAACGTCGGCGCCTGGCGCGCGAAGTGCATCCGCTGCTGGCGACGCGCGGTCCGCCGGGCACGCACGATCTCGCTCTCGCCTGCGCGACGCTCGATGCCTTGCGGCGCGGCGACGCGCGGCTACCCCGTTTCGACAAACTGACCGATACGCGACGACCGCCGTCGCGTTGGCGGCATGTCCAGGCCCGGCCCGACCTGATCGTGTTCGAAGGCTGGTTGCTGGGGCTGGCGCCGCAGTCGGTCGCGCAACTGGAGAATCCGATCAACGCGCTCGAACGCGAGCAGGACGCCGACGGCGGCTGGCGCCGCTGGTGCAATATGCGGCTGGCCGACTACGCGGCCCTGTGGCGACGCTTCGATCGCCTGCTCTACCTGCAAGCGCCCTCATTTGCGGTAGTGCCCGACTGGCGCGCGCAACAGGAACGGGCGCTGGCCGCCGACCGTTCCCTACCCGGAATGTCGCGCGCCGGCATCGAACGTTTCGTACAGCACTACGAAAGACTGACCCGGCACGGCATGAAGACCCTGCCCGGCATCGCCGACCGCGTCGTCCGGCTTGACGACGCGCATCGGGTCGCGCCGGTTTCGGCGCGAAATCCTGCCGATGTCAGGAAACGACGAAGCTGACGCGCATGTGCACGCGCCACTCGGTGACGGTGCCGTCGTCGTCGGTGACGACCTTGATGTCGTTCACCCAGGCGCCCTTGATGTTCTTCACGCTCTTGGAAACTTTTTTCAGGCCGCCCTGCACCGCGTCTTCGATGCCCTTCTTCGAGGACGCCGAAATCTCGATCGTCTTCGCCACCGTGGTCGCCATCGCCCTGCTCCCGTGAAGTTTCGCCGGATCGGCCGCCCGACTATACGCCGGGCTTCGCCAGCAAAGGCAGGTATCCGCTCGCATAGTCGGGAAAACGCGGCGACCAGCCGCCGATGCGCAAGCGGGCGTTGCTGACTCGGCGACCGCTCGGCGTTTCGTCCGCGGCCGGCAAGACCGGCAGACCTTCCTGCCGGCGTATCCACGCCACCACTTCCGTCTCGAGCGCCGGCAGGTCGTCGTTGCCGAGGTAGAGCGATTGCAGCCCGGCAAGGTCGAGCAGATGCGAAAGCGCCGCGGCGGCGTCCTCGACGTGGATGCGGTTGCTCCAGCGCGGGCGCGGCGGCATATCGCCGCGCGCGCGCTCGATCAGCGCCTTGCGGCCAGGGCCGTACAAACCCGATAGCCGCAGCACGGCCGCCTCGCCATGCACCGCGAGTTCGTGCTCGGCTTCCAGCAGCACGCGCCCGTTGAACGCCGGCGGTCGCGCCGGCGTGGCTTCGTCCACCCACTCGCCGGCGTCCTCGCCATACACGGCGGTGGAAGAGACGAAGACGAAGCGCTCGGCGTCCACCCGGTCGAGCAAGCGCCGCAATCCGTCGACGAACAGCGCGCGATAGGCCGCTTCGTCGCGACGATCCGGTGCGGCGCAGAACACCACGGCCTCCGGGCGGCGCGGCAGGCGATCGAATCCTTGGCCGCCAACCAGGTCCGCTCGCAAGACGCGCACCCGGCCGCTCGCCTCGGCGTCGCGGCGCCGCACCGCGATCACGTCGTCGCCCAACGCCGCGCGCAAGCTCGCCAGGCGTCCGCCGACATCGCCGGCACCGGCGATCAATACCGTGCGTGCGCTTGCAGCCGTCATCGTGCGCTCCGTCGCGACCTCGGGCGATGCTAGCATTCGCCCATGAATCCCGCGCCCAACCTCGTACTCGTCGGCCCCATGGGCGCCGGCAAGACGTCGATCGGAAAACGCCTCGCGCAGCGGTTCGGACTGGACTTCGTCGACGCCGACCACCGCCTGGAGGAAATCACCGGCGCGGCCGTGCCGCTGATCTTCGAATGCGAGGGCGAGGCCGGGTTCCGCCAGCGCGAAGCGACCCTGATCGCCGAGCTGATGCGCGGCGAGGGCCAGTTGGTCGCGACCGGCGGCGGCGCCGTGCTGGCCGAAGGCAACCGCGCGGCGTTGACGGCGCGCGGTTTCGTCGTACACCTGCGCGTGGGCATCGAACAGCAACTCGATCGTCTGGCGCGCGACCGCAGTCGCCCCCTGCTGGCCACCGGCGACCGGCGCGAAAAGCTCGAATCGCTGGCGCGCCTGCGCACGCCCCTGTACGAGTCCGTGGCCGACCTGAGTTTCGATTCGGATGGCCTGTCCGTCGGCCAGGCCGCCGAACGCCTGGGGCAGGCGCTGGCCCTGCATTGGCGCCGGTCGGAGGCTGCCTGATGCGCGAACTCGAAGTCGATCTCGGCGCCCGTCGCTACCCGATTCGCATCGGCGCCGGCCTGCTCGATGCCGGCACGGATTGGGAAAAACTGCTGCCCGGCCGCCACGTACTGATCGTCAGCGACCGCAACGTCGCGCCCCTCTACCTGGCGCGCGTCGAAAAGGCGTTGGCGGGCAAGACGGTCGGCACGCTGATCTTGCCTGCCGGCGAACAGGAAAAGACCCTGCAGCGATTCGGCGAAGCGATCGACGCGCTCGCCGCGCTGGGCGCCAGTCGCGACGCGACCGTGGTCGCGCTCGGCGGCGGCGTGGTCGGCGACCTGGCGGGATTCGCCGCCGCAAGCTGGATGCGCGGTGTCCGCTTCGTGCAGTTGCCGACGACCATGCTGGCGATGGTGGACTCTTCGGTCGGCGGCAAGACGGCCGTCGACATCCCGGCCGGCAAGAACCTGGTGGGCGCGTTCCATCAACCTTCCGCCGTGATCGCCGACACCAGTACGCTGGTGACGTTGCCGTTGCGCGAACTTCGCGCCGGCTTGGCCGAAGTGGTCAAGTACGGTGCGATCGGCGACGCGACCTTCTTCGCCTGGCTCGAAGCGCATGCCGATGCGCTGCTGGCGCGGGATGGCGAAGCGATCGGCGAAGCGATCGAACGCAGCTGCCGGCACAAGGCCGGTGTGGTGGCGCGCGACGAAACCGAGCAGGGCGAGCGCGCGCTGCTGAATTTCGGCCACACCTTCGGACATGCGATCGAGGCCGGGCAGGGCTTCGGTGGATTGCTGCATGGCGAAGCCGTTTCCGTGGGCATGGTGCTCGCGGCACGATTGTCGGCGCACCTGGGGCGGGCGCCATCGCGCGACACCGATCGCCTGCAGGCCCTGCTGCAACGTTTCGGCTTGCCGGTCGCCATCCCGGACGGACTGGATGCGCCAGGACTGTTGAACCGAATGAAGCTCGACAAGAAGGCGGTTTCGGGGCGTCTGCGCCTGGTCCTCTGGCGGCGCCTGGGCGAGGCGGAGATCGTCTCGGACGTGCCCGAGGCCGAGGTTCTTGCCATCCTGGCTTCGTAGGCCCCGACTCGCCCGTTACAATGGCGCCCCATGCGCCTCCTGCTCCAGCAAAAGCCGCTCGCCGGCGAAAGCCCCCGTTACGTCCAGTTGATCCTGCAACAGGATCTGCTCGGCGGCTGGGCCCTGCTGCGGGAAACCGGTCACATCGGCGGCAAGGCGCAACTCAAGCGCGAGCAGTTCCTCGACCGCGATTCGGCGCTGGCCGCTTTCGAAAAAGCCCGCGACGCCCAGGTCAAGCGCGGCTTCCTGGTGATGTTCACCCAAGGCGCGGATGCGCCCCGATGAAAAGCATGGCCGCGGACGCGCCCCGATGAAGAGCATGCCGCACGAACGCACCGAACCGAGCGGCGCGCTCGCCTCCCCGACGGAAGCCTTATGACCCCGAACAACGATCGCTTCCTGCGCGCGCTGCGCCGCGAGCCGGTGGACTGCACGCCGGTCTGGCTGATGCGCCAGGCCGGCCGCTATCTGCCGGAATACCGCGCCACGCGCGCCAAGGCCGGCAGCTTCATGGGACTGGCGACGAATCCCGAGCTGGCCTGCGAAGTCACGCTGCAGCCGCTCGAGCGCTTCGATCTCGACGCGGCGATCCTGTTCTCGGACATCCTGACCATCCCCGATGCCATGGGCCTGGGCCTGAGTTTCGCCGAGGGCGAGGGACCGCGTTTCGCCCGCCCCGTGCGCAGCGCCGCCGACGTGGCGAAGCTCGCCGTGCCCGACATGGAAACGGATCTGCGCTACGTCATGGACGCAGTGCGCCTGATCCGCCGCGAACTGGATGGCCGCGTGCCGCTGATCGGTTTCTCCGGGAGTCCGTGGACCCTGGCCTGCTACATGATCGAAGGCGGCGGCAGCGACAACTTCTCCCGCATCAAGGCCATGGCCTTCAGCGAACCGGCGCTCTTGCATCGCGTGCTTGCCATCGTCACCGACGCCGTGATCGCCTATCTGTCCGCGCAGCGCGCCGCCGGCGCGCAGGCGCTGCAGCTGTTCGACACCTGGGGCGGCGTTCTGGCGCCGCACCACTACCGCGAATTCTCCCTGCCCTACCTCAACCGCATCGCCCGCGAACTGCCGCGGGGCGAAGGCGACGCGCGCACGCCGCTGATCGTGTTCGGCAAGGGCAACGCTCCCTATCTGGAAGAACTGGCCGACAGCGGCGCCGAAGCGGTCGGCGTGGATTGGCTGGTCTGCCTGGGCGAAGCCCGGCGTCGCACCGGCGGCAAGGTCGCGCTGCAGGGCAATCTGGATCCGGCCACGCTGTACGCGTCGCCGGAATCCATCCGCAACGAAGTGCGGCGTGCGCTGGACAGCTATGCCGAGGCGGCCGGTTCCCGTCACGGCCACGTCTTCAACCTGGGCCACGGCCTGTCGCCGGACATGGACCCGGCGCATGTCGGCGTGCTGGTCGATGCCGTGCACGAGTTCAGTCGCGCCGCCCCCTAAGCCCGTGCGGACGCGCGCGTCCGCTTAACATGTCCCGTGTATGATCGGCCGTTCCATGACCGACCTCAGGGGAGTGTTCGCATGAAGCCGTTAAGCGCCGTTCGCCGCATCCTGTTCGCCTGCCTGGTTTTCCTCGTCGCCCTACCCGCCTTCGCGACCGACCCGGTCACCCTGCGCGACCAGCTGCTGGCCTTGCCCGGCGTCACCTCGGTGACCCAGGTCACCTCGCCCGCGCCGCCGGCTGGCACGTACTTCTTCCGTATCAGCTTCACCCAACCGGTGGATCACAATAATCCGGCCGGACCGACCTTCCAGCAGCGCGTGACCTTGCTGCACCGTGACGAAGCGAAACCGACGGTGCTGATCACCGACGGCTACAGCACGTCGAACAACCCCACCCAGGGCGAACTCACCTACTACCTGCAGTCGAACCAGGTACGCGTTGAACATCGCTTCTTCGTCAGCTCGACGCCGAACCCGGCGGACTGGAGCAAGCTCGACATCTGGCAGAGCGCCTCCGACCTGCATGCCATCACGCAGAGCCTGAAGGGCATCTACACCGCCGGATGGGTATCGACCGGCGCCAGCAAGAGCGGCATGACCAGCACCTATTACCGCTACTACTTCCCGAACGACGTGGTCGCCACCGTGCCCTATGTCGCGCCCAGCAGCCACGGCACCAGCGACCCGCGTTACGTGACCTTCCTCGGCAACGTCGGCCCGGCCGATTGCCGCCTGGCGCTGCGCAACTTCCAGAAGGCTGCGCTGCAAAAGCGTGAAGCGATCCTGCCGCTGATCCCGGACAGCGATGGCTATACCGTGCTCGGCAAGGATCGCGCGCTGGAATTCGCCGTGCTCGAACTGCCCTTCGCCTTCTGGCAGTACGGCGACCAGACCCTGTGCCCCTATGTTCCGGCGCCGACCGCGACCGCGCAGGAACTGCTCGATTTCATCGACTGGATCGTCGGCGTCGCGTTCTATGCCGACCCCACCCTGGACTTCTACAAAGCCTACTTCTACCAGTCGGCCACCCAGCTCGGCGGTCCGAAGTACGACGAGCGTAACCTCCGTGCGCTGCTGCGCTACCCCGGCCAGGACATTCCGGAGAACTATCCGCCGCTGGGCGTGCCGAAGACGTTCGACGCGTCGATGATGACCAAGGTCGAGCAGTGGGTGCGCAGCAAGGGCAAGCGATTCGTGTTCATCTACGGCGCCAACGACCCCTGGTCCACCGGACCGTTCGATGTGAAACCGGCGAACGACTCGTATCGCTATTTCGTCTATGGCGATCCCGGCAACCACGGTGCCAACCTGACGAAGCTTTCGCAGGCCGAACGCGATTTCGTCCTCGCCAAGCTCAATACCTGGCTCGGCGTACCGGTGCCGCTGCAGAACGCGGCGCGCGCCGCGACCCTGGGCAAGACGCCGCAATTCGACGAACCGACGCGCGAAGAGCTGTTCCTGCGTTGATGCATGGCCCACGAACGCGCCGATCGGCCAACGCCGGTCGGCGCGTTTTCTTTGCACCGTTCAATGCGATTCGACCAGCGGCTCCGAACAAGGCGCCGGCGGCGACACGGCATCGCGAATCGCCTCGTCGAGCATGGCGGACAGCACCGGCTTGCGCAGGAACCCGTTCATGCCGGCGGCGAAGGCCTGGGGTTCGGCATCGGCATCCGCGCGCGCGGTCAAGGCCAGCAGCGGTAATCCATGCCCGTTCGCCCGGATCAGGCGCGCGACATCGAAACCGTCGAGTCCGGGAAGATCGAGGTCGACGAACGCGACATCGAACTCCGCCATGGACAAGCGCGCCAGCGCATCCAGCCCCTGCGCGGCATGCTCGGTTTCATGCCCGAGGTTCTGCAGCAAGCCCGTAACCACGTCCGCCACAGTCGGATCGTCTTCCACGACCAGGATGCGCAGCGCTTGCCGCGGTGCACGCGGCCCCGTGACTGGCACCGCGGCGTCTGCAAGTTCCGCAGCAGGCAGCGGCAGGAGGACCCGGAACGTCGTTCCTTCGCGAGGCTGGCTGACGATCCCGATATGGCCGCCCATCGCGGCCGTCAGCTCGCGGCATATCGCCAGCCCCAGGCCGCTGCCGCCATAACGGCTCGTCGTCTTCGCGCCCTCGGCCTGCTCGAAACGCCGGAACAAGCGCGACTTCTGTTCCTCGTTCAATCCCGGGCCGGTGTCGCTGACCTCGATAACCAGACCTTCGTCGGTCATCAGGCCGCGCAGGGCCACCTCGCCGCGCTCGGTGAACTTGATGGCGTTGTTGCCGAGGTTGAGCAGGATCTGCCGTACGCGATCGGCATCGCCGCGCAAGGCCTGCGGCAGGTCGGGCGCGCACTGCAGGGAGAACGCCAGGCCTTTCGCGACGGCCAAGGGGGAGAGCATGTCGGCGCATTCGGACAGCAGGGCGCGCACGTCGAAGGCAACATCCTGCAGATCGAGCTTGCCGGCTTCGATGCGGGACAGGTCGAGCGAATCGTTCATCAGCCGCAGCAGGTGCTGGCCGGATCGGCGGATGGCTTCGGCCTGCGCCTGCTGGCGCGGCGGCAATCCGGCCGCCAGCAGCAGATCGGTCATCCCCAGGACGCCGGTCATCGGCGTGCGGATCTCGTGCCCGAGCGTCGCCAGGAAATGCGTCTTGGCCTCGGAGGCGCGCTCGCTGAGCTCGCGCTTCTGTTCGCGCAATGCGTTGGCCTGCTTCTCGCGCAAGCGCGCGCGATAGGCGAGCGCCGCCAGCCATAGCACGGACAGCAGCACCAGCGCCGCCACTGCCTTGGCCCAGACAGTTCGCCACCAGGGCGCGTGCACCACGATGTCGAAGCTTTTCGGCGCCGACCATTCGCCCGACGTACCGGTGGCCGATACTTCAAGGCGGTATCCACCCGGTTCGAGGCTGGAGAAAACGCGTTCGCCCTGCGCGCCCGTCTCGACCCAACCGGTGTCGTAACCGTGCAACCAGAAGCGGTAACGATGCGCACCAGGATTGGTATAGGCGAGCAGGCGTGCGCTGACGGCGAGATCGCGATCGCCGGGTAGCCAGTCGATGCGCCCGGTGTCTATCGGCAGTTCGATGCGCGCATCGCCGCGGCGTAGCGAAAGCGAATCCAGCACGAGGCGAGAGGGTTTCTCCTGTTCGCCGATGCGATCGGGTTCGAACATCACCATACCGGCGGCGCTGGAGGCAAAAACGTGTTCTTTGAGCGTCCATGGCGGGAACAATAGCTCCAGTTCCTGGCTCGGCAGGCCATCGCTCACGCCGAACATGCGCGCACGTTCCTTCTTCGGGTCGTAGCGCAGCAAACCACGGGTGGTCGGCAACCAAAGTCGGCCCCGACCATCGACGACCAAGCCACCGGACTCGACGGCGGGTACCGCCTGCTTCGCACCGAAGCTTCGATACAGCTGCAGCCGCCCGTCCCTCCAGCGATAGGCCTCTAGCCGCCCCATGCGATGCAGCCACAAGGTGTCGGGCGCGACAAACTGGAATCCGAAGATGCGGTCCTTCGGTGACCCGGGTATGGGCTCGAACTGTTCCACTCCGGGATGCCAGCGATACAGGCCGTGCTGGTTGGCCAGCCACAACGCCCGGTCGGGGCCGACGGCGATCTGCTCGGGCGACCCCATGTCCAGGCCGTGGCCATCGCCAGGCTCGACCACGTGGCGGATGGCGCCGTCGGCATCCAGCGCCTGCAATCCGCTGCCGTAGGCCGAGATCCACAGCAGGCCATTCTCAGTCTCGACCATCTGGTCCAGCCCTCCCACGATCAGCTCGCCGCCTTTCGCCCGGCTGTACCAGCGACGAACCTGCCCACTGGCCGGATCGTAGCGCTGCAATACGTCGCGGCCACTGCTCCAGACACTGCCGTCACGACGCTCGACCACGGCAAATGCTTCGCCCGGAAACCTCGACTGATCGCCCGCCAGCCTCACCTCGACTTTCCCGCGTGCCGCGTCCCAATACTCGATACCGCCCCAAGTCATGCCGACCCAGAAACCACCCCGACGACGCGAAGCGAATGCCAGCCGCCGTTGTCCCGACCTGGTAGGGCCAAGGTCCTGGGTCAAAGAAAAATTGCGCCAGCCCGGCGGCAGGCGTCGCAATCCATCGCTGAGTGTGGCGAACCAGATGCCGCCTTCGTCATCCTGCTGGGCCGCCAGCGTCATGCCGGGCACCGTGTTGCCTTTCATCAACTCCAGTCCGCGCTTCGTCTCGAGCAGCACACCCTTGTTGGTCATCAACCAGCGCATACCCTGGCGGTCGCGCAACATCGACATCACTACGGCCGGACCCAACACGTCCTTCCAAACGCTACGCTCGATGCGGCCATCGTTGAAGCGTCGGTCCAGGCCCTGCGTGGTTCCTATCCACAGACTGCCATCCTCTTCTGAGTACATGCTGTAGACGATAGACCCGCTCAGCAATGTCGGGGAAATTCGTTCGAAACCCTGCGTGCCCCAACTCGCAAGACCATTGTCCGTACCGACCCACAAGCTTCCACCAGCATCCACTACCAATGACAAGACATTCGCCGACGGCAAGCTGTGGTCATTGCCCGGCTTCGGCAAAAAGCGCGTCAATCCACCCTGCTTGTCGATCCGGTACAAACCACCGCCATAAGTGCCGAACCAGATGTTTCCGCGTCTGTCTTCGATCACCGCCATGACATCGCCATTCGTGATCAGCGGATGGGTGTCGGGGCGGTAGTGGCGAAACGCGCGCCGGTCCGTATCGAGCATGCTCAGACCCTTGCCCTCGGTGCCGACCCAGACACGGTTCTTCGAATCGACCCAGAGCGCGAACACGTAGTTGCCCTGCAGGCTGCCCTCGTCGCCGGGGACGTAGCGGTAGGTGCGGTAGCCGATGCCGTCGTAACGGGCCAAGCCGTCGCGTGTGCCGATCCAGAGGTAGCCCTCCTGATCGAGCACCAGCGCCGAGGTCGCGTTCGCGGGCAGGCCGTCCATCACGTCGATGCGACGGAAGACCGGCCCCACGGTCTGCGCCAGGGCCTCGAACGCAAGCACGGGGCCGAGCACGAGGCCCAGCCAGAGCAACAGACGGCGCATGATTTTCCCCTTCCCCTGGCTGAATCCTCGCAACGATGAGTTCTCGCCACAAGCACATGGGTAGGAAAATTGCGGCTTAGAATGTAGGCATGCTCGGCTACCGACTCGCCACCCTTCTGCTCGCGTCAGCGCTGCTGCCCTTGTCGGCCGAAGCGAAGCTTGAGCAATACCGGCTGGACCCCGTGCATACGCGCGTGGCGTTTCAGGTAAGTCATGCTGGCTTCTCGAATCCGGTGGGCAGTTTTTCCGGCGTGCAGGGCGAACTGCGTTTCGACCCCGACGACTGGGCCAGCGCCAGCGTCGAGGTGCGCATCCCGCTGGCGACGCTCGCGCTGGGCGATGCCGACTGGCAAAAGCGCATCCTCGATCCGACGTTCTTCGACGCCGGGCGCTATCCGAGCGCGACCTTCCGGTCCGTGCGCGTCGAACGGCTCGACGAAACGCACGGCCGCCTGCATGGCGAACTGACCCTGCACGGCAAGACGCAGCCGGTGTCGCTCGATTTCGTCTTCAACGCGCTCAAGCGCCATCCGCTGACCTTCCGGCGCACCGCCGGCTTCTCGGCGACCGGGACGCTCAAGCGCAGCGACTTCGGCATCGATGCCTGGAAGACGCTGGTGGGCGACGAGGTCAAGCTGATCGTCGAGGTCGAAGCGACTCGTGGCGGCGCCGACGCCGACAAGAACGATACGGAGGCACGCGATGCGGATACGCAATGACACCGACCATTGGGGCGCGGTAAGCATCGGCCTGCACTGGCTGACCGTCGTGCTGGTATTGGGCCTGGCGGTCGTCGGCCTGATCATGACCGAACTGCCGACCGGCACGTTCAAGGTGCAGGTCTATGCCCTGCACAAGAGCTTCGGCCTGACCGTGCTCGGCCTGGCGATCCTGCGGCTGCTCTGGCGCCTCGTCGCCGGCGCGCCGAAGCCGGTGCCGGACACGCCACGCTGGCAGGACGCCATCGCCAAGCTCACGCATGGCGCCCTGTACGCCTTGCTGCTGCTGATGCCGTTCAGCGGCTGGCTGTTCAATTCGGCCGCGGGTTTCCCGCTGAAGTGGTTCGGCCTGTTCAAGCTGCCGGCGCTGAGCAAGTACGACCCCGACGTGAAGGCCTTCGCGCACGAGATGCACGAGACCCTGTTCTACGTCCTGGCCGTACTCGTGCTGGCGCACGCGGCGGCCGCCTTGTTCCATCACTACCGGCTGCGCGATCGCACCCTGGCGCGCATGTGGCCGGGCTTCGAGCCGCCGCAGAAGGGAACCTGACATGCGCACGATCTTCTTCGCCTGCCTGCTGATGGCCGGTGGTGCCTCCGCCGCCGACTGGACGATGCAACCCGGTTCCAGCCTGGGTTTCAGCGCCAGCTACCAGGGCGAAGCTTTCAATGGCGGCTTCGGCAAATTCGCGCCGGTGATCCGTTTCGATCCGGCCAAACTGGCCGACAGCCGGTTCGACGTGCGCATCGTGCTGGCCAGCGCCGACACGAAAAACAGCGAACGCGACGATCTGCTCAAGAGCGGCGATTTCTTCGACAGCAAGCGCCAGCCGGAAGCGCGCTATGTCGCCAGCAAGTTCCGTGCGCTCGGCGGCAACCGCTACGCCGCCGACGGCGTGCTCAGCCTGCGCGGCGTGAGCAAGCCGGTCGTGCTCACGTTCACCTGGACACCCGGCGCCAAACCCGTACTCGACGGGACCGCGTCACTGAAGCGCCTGGATTTCGGCGTCGGCAGCGGCGACTGGACCGACCTCGACCTTTTGCCGAACGAGGTCAAGGTGAAAACGCATCTGATCCTGGCGCCGGCGGCCGCGCCCGCCAGGAAGTAGGCAAGGCTAGAGCGGCGCGGGATGCGCCGCGCCTACCCTCGCACCGCCGGTTGCACGGCGAGGAACAGACGCACGGCCGCCGCATCGAACGGCCAGTCCAGCTCGGCGCCGCTGTCCGCTCGCCGCAGCACCGGGATGCGCAGGCCGTACATCGCTTCCAGCCCGGCGTCGCCGTCGATCCAGATCGGATCGAAGTCGGGCACGCCGGCGGCGACCAGTACTTCGTAGGCCTCGTCGCAGAGATGGCAGTGGTCGCGCTGGAACAAGGTCAGGCGCATCTCGGGCATTCGCCGCCGTACTGCGGCGGGTCTCATGGAAAGCCCTAGAATACAGAACCGCCGCCTGTCTTCGACTCGGAAACAACGCAATGGCCGTCAGCACCTTCGACCTCTTCAAGATCGGCATCGGCCCCTCGTCCTCGCATACCGTCGGCCCGATGCGCGCGGCCGCGCGTTTCGTCAGCCGCTGGCTGGAGGAGAAAGGCGAGCTCGCCCGCACGGCGAGGCTGCGCGCCGAAGTTTTCGGTTCGCTGGCCTTGACCGGCCGCGGCCACGGCACCGACAAGGCCGTGCTGATGGGACTGGAAGGCCATTGGCCGAATCAGATCGATCCCGACATCATTCCCGCAGCGCTCGAACGCATCCGCGGCGAGAAGAAGATCCGGCTGCTCGGCCGGCATGAGATCGCCTTCGACGAGAAGAACGACCTCATCATGAACAAGCGGCAGAAGCTGCCGTTCCATACCAACGGCATGCGCTTCACCGCTTACGATGCCGAGGGGCGCGAGATCGCCACGCGCGACTACTATTCGGTGGGCGGCGGCTTCGTCGTCAACCAGGACGAAGCGGCGGAAGACCGCATCGTCGCCGACACGACCGATCTTGCTCACCCGTTCCGCAGCGGCGCCGAGCTGCTGTCGCTGTGCGACCGGACCGGACGGAGCATCGCAGCGCTGATGTTCGAGAATGAAGGCGCCTGGCGCCAGCCGGAGGAAGTGCGCGACGGGTTGCGCGAGATCTGGCAGGCCATGCAGGACTGCACCGCCCGCGGCATCCGCGAGAAGGGCACCCTGCCCGGCGGCTTGCACGTCGTGCGCCGGGCGCCGGCCTTGCACAACGAACTTTCGTCGCGGCCGGAAGCGGCCATGCGCGATCCGCTCACCGTGCTCGACTGGGTAAATCTGTACGCGCTGGCGGTCAACGAGGAAAACGCGGCCGGCGGTCGCGTCGTGACCGCGCCGACCAATGGCGCCGCCGGCATCATCCCGTCCGTATTGCACTATTACGATCGCTTCTGCCCCGGCGCGGACGAACAGGGCGTGTTCGATTTCCTGCTGACCGCCGCCGCCATCGGCATCCTGTACAAGGAAAACGCCTCGATCTCCGGCGCCGAAGTCGGCTGCCAGGGCGAGGTCGGCGTCGCCTGTTCGATGGCCGCCGCCGGATTGACCGCGGCGCTGGGCGGGACGCCGGGCCAGATCGAGAACGCGGCCGAGATCGGCATGGAACACAATCTCGGCCTGACCTGCGATCCGATCGGCGGTCTGGTGCAGATTCCCTGCATCGAACGCAACGCGATGGGCGCGGTCAAGGCCATCAACGCCTCGCGCATGGCCTTGCGCGGCGACGGCAAGCACAAGGTGTCGCTGGACAAGGTCATCAAGACGATGCGCGACACCGGCCGCGACATGCAGGACAAGTACAAGGAAACCAGCCGCGGCGGCCTGGCGGTGAACGTCATCGAATGCTGACCCGGCGGGCGGATCCGGCGATGTTCCTTCCGGATCGTGGCGCGTCTCACGCTTCCCCCTGACCCAAGCGCCGCACCTGAGCGTACACTCGGTGTCCTGGGGGGCGCTCGATGCTGCGATTCATCCTGCTGACAGGGTTCTACCTGCTCGGAGCCTGGTACGCCACGGCGTTCATCAGCTCGCCGAACCAGGTCACCCTGTTCTGGCCGGCGTCCGGCATCGCCTTCGCCGCGACCCTGCGCTACGGGCCGCGCTGGGCCCTGTTCCCGATCGTTCCGATCCTGATCACCCACTACACCTTCAGCCCCGTCCCGGCGTCGTTCCTGCCTTTTTCCGCCCTCAGCAATGTGCTCGGTGCCTTGGCCGGCTATTACGCCGCGAACCTGCCCGACCGCCAGGCGCGCATGAGCGTGCGCAGCGGTTTCAAGCAACTGCGCGGTGCGGTGGTGATGGGCACGATCTCGGGCCTGGTCGGCAGCACGGGCCTGGTCTGGTCGGGCATGTTGCCCTTGCACGAATTCTGGCCGGCTCTGGCCAAATGGGGCATGGGCGATCTGCTGGGCATCCTCTGCATCGGCCCGAGCATGCTGCTGCTGTCCTCGCCCGCGATCCGGCACCCCGATCTGCCGCGCGAAAGCGATTATTCGTCGATGCGCGAAAAGATCTTCTGGGTCGTCGCGCTGGCCTGCTGTTACGCCGTGTTCTACATCGGCGGCATGCGCAACAGCCTCTACTCCCTGGGCTTGGTGGCGCTGCCGTTGAGCCTGATGATCTGGAGCGCCGTGCGTTTCGAGCCGGTCTGGACCGTGCTCGGCACCGCGTTCGCGATCCTTTTCCTGACCTCGGTGATCGGGCTCGGCCTGGCCGGGTTCCAGCCGCCGGAACAGCCGCAGGACGCGGCCGTGCTGCTGGGTTTCATGTGCCTGTTCGCGATCATCCCGCTGGTGCTGGTCGCCTCGGTGCTCGAGCAGCAGTTCGCTTCGCGCAAGGTATTGCGACGTGCCACCACCGACGCCGCGACCGGCCTGCCGAATCGCGCGGCGTTCGAAGAAGCGACGATGCGGGCCCTGTTGATGTCGAACGGCCAGCATGGCCTCGCCTATCTCGACCTCGATCATTTCACCCTGATCAACGACACCGCCAGCCACGCCGCCGGCGACGCCCTGATCCATGGCATCGGCTCGCTGCTCAAGGCGCGCGGCGGCGGCGAGTCGCAGGTATTCCGCATCGGCGGCGACGAGTTCGCCATGTTGTTGCAGGGCGAACCGGAAGCGATCCGGCGACAGATGGATGAGGTTCGGCACGCGATCGAAAGCTATCGCGTCGGCTGGCAGGACCACGTGCTCAACACGACCGTCAGCGTCGGACTCGTGGTGTTCTGGCCCGGGCAGCTGGATTTTTCCCGCCTGCTGTCGCTGGCGGACGCGGCCTGTTTCACCGCGAAGGAACTCGGCGGCAACCGCGTCTTCCTGGCCAGCCAGCAGCCCGGCGAACTGCAGGAACGCACGGAGGCGATGCGCTGGGCCGTGCGCATCCGCGAAGCGCTAGATCGCGGCCTGTTCGAACTCGACTGCCAGGACATCGCCCCCCTGCGTGGGCAGCAGCTGGAAGGCCGTCACTTCGAAGTGCTGCTGCGCATGCGCGACCCCACCACCGGAGAGCGGTTGGCGCCGGGGCACTTCATTCCGGCGGCCGAACGTTTCCAGCTCGGCGTCGCCCTAGACCGCCACGTGGTCGAACTGGTGATGAGCTGGCTCGAAGCGCGTCCCGAAGCGGCGGCCCAGGTCGGGCTGTGCGCCATCAACCTGACGGCCGCCTCGCTGGTGGACGAGGCTTTCCGGAACTTCCTGATCGAACGGGTCAAGCGCAGCGAGTTGCCGGCGCGCAAACTCTGTTTCGAGATCACCGAGACCAGCGCGGTGCGCGACCTCGCGCGCGCGCAGGAACTGATCGTGCGCATGCGCCGCCTCGGCTGCGCCTTCGCGCTGGACGATTTCGGCACCGGTTTTTGTTCGTTCAACTACCTGCGCACGCTGGACGTTGACTACTTCAAGATCGACGGCAGTTTCGTTCGCGACCTGAAGAACTCGCCGCTGTCCAATGCGGTGATCCGATCGATCACCGACATCGCCCATGTCCTGAAGAAGCGCACGATCGCCGAGCACGTCGAGAACGACGAGATCTGCAACCAGCTGCGCGATCTCGGCGTCGACCTCGCGCAGGGATTCGGCCTGCACCGGCCGGAACCGATCGACAGTTTTTTCCGTCGCGGCTAGGGCCGGCGGGCCAGCCTGAGCGCATCGTCGATCAGGGCCGAGGCCGTGACCTCGGCGCCGGCGCCCGGCCCCTGGATCACCAGCGGGCGTTCGCGGTAGCGGCTGCTCCAGATCGCCACGCGGTTGTCGCAACCGCCGCCCAATGCCAGCGGATCGTCCGGGGCGAGCGCTTCGAGTCCGAGGCGGGCGCCTTGCGAATCGAAGCGCGCGACGAAACGCAGGCGCCGCCCGAGCCGATGCGCGGCCTGGAAGCGCGAGCGCAGCGCCGGATCCAGCAGGTGCAGGTTCGCATCGACATCGCGAGGACAGCAGGCGCCGAGGGCGGAGGGCACCAGCGACTCCACCCGCACCTGCGAAGGTTCCAGCGCCGCACCGGCGGCGCGCGCCAGGATCAGCAGCTTGCGCCTGACGTCTTCGCCGGACAGGTCGAGACGCGCGTCGGGCTCGGTGTAACCCAAGCGAGCGGCCTCGCGTACCAACGCGGAGAACGGGCGCATGCCGTCGTAGGCATGGAACAACCAGGCGAGCGAACCCGAGAGCACGCCAGCGATGGCGAGTATCTCGTCGCCGCCCTCGCGCAACTCGCGCAGGCAACGCAACAGGGGCAGGCCGGCACCGACGGTGGCGCTGTCGCCGTAGCGCTCGGCATGCCGCGCGATGGCGCGATAGCGGGCGAATTCGCCGCCGATCCCCGCCTTGTTCGCGGTGACGATCCGAAGCCCGGCCGACAACCACGCCGCGTGCTGCGCCGCCGTCTCGTCGCTGGCGGTGGCGTCGATAACGATTCCGCCCTCGCCCAGGCGGGAGATATCGAAACGTTCCTCCCCCACCGGCATCGGCGCCGTCGCTACCCATGCAGACGCATCGAGACCGGCGTTCGCGTTCCAGCGCTGGCGCGTATTCCTCACTTCGCAAAGCGCGAGGTCGCCCAGCGATGCGGTGCGCTGCAACCGGCCCCAGCGCGCGAGCAGGGCCTTGCCGACAGTGCCCGTGCCCAGCAAGGCGACCCGTCGGCGCACCATGCCGGATAGCCGCGGCTGCAACTGCGCGCTCACGCCTGTTTCTCCCTCTCGCAACCGCCGACGGCTTCGACGCGCGCCAAACCGGCGAGCAGATCTTCGGCCAGATCGTTCAGGGCTTCGATACCGACGGACAATCGCAAAAGGCCATCGCCGATGCCGGCCGCTGCCCGCGCTTCGGCGCTCATCGCCGCATGCGTCATCGTCGCCGGATGCGCCACCAGGCTTTCCACGCCACCCAGCGATTCGGCCAGCGTGAAACAGGACAATCCGTCGAGGAAAGCCTTCACGGCGTCGACGCCGCCCTCGAGTTCGATACCTATCATGGCGCCGTAACCGCGCTGCTGACGCGCCGCCAGCGCGTGCCCGGGATGCTGCGGCAACCCGGGATAGTGCACCGCGCGCACGGCAGGATGCGCGAGCGCGAGTCCCGCCAATGCCGTGGCGTTCTCCTCGTGCACGCGCAGACGCGCGCCGAGCGTACGCAGGCCGCGCAGGGTGAGGAAACTGTCGAAGGGGCTGCCGGTGAGCCCCAACGCGTTCGCCCACCAGGCCAGTTGCTCGTGCAGCGCCGCATCGGCCGCGATCACGGCGCCGCCGACGACATCGCTATGCCCGTTGATGTATTTCGTCGTCGAATGCACGACCAGGTCGGCGCCCAGCGCGATCGGCGTCTGCAACGCCGGCGACAGGAAGGTGTTGTCGGCGACGACCAGCGCGCCGACCCGATGCGCGGCCTCGGCGACGAAGCGGATATCGGTGATGCGCAACAGCGGATTCGACGGCGTTTCGATCCAGACGATCTTCGGCCCTTCGGCCAGCGCCATCGCCAGCGCGCGCGGGTCGGTCAGATCGATCGTCAACAGGCGGAAGTGGTTCTTCTTCGCCAGCGCATTGAACAAACGCCAGCTGCCGCCGTAACAATCGTGCGGCACGACCAACGCGTCGCCGGGTTCGAGCAAGGCCAGCACCAGCGTGATCGCCGCCATGCCGGTGGCGGTGACGACGCTGCCGGCGCCGCCCTCAAGATCGGTCAGGGCGTCCGCCAGCAAGTCGCGGGTGGGATTGCCGCTGCGCGTGTAGTCGTAGCGGCGCTTTTGCCCGAAGCCGGCGAAGCTGAAGTTGCTCGACAAGACGATCGGCGGCACGACCGCGCCATGCGCCGTGTCGCTGTCTATGCCGGCGCGCACGGCCAGCGTGGTGGCGGAAAGCCGGCTCATGCGGTCGCTCCCTGCAGCGCAAGCGCCAACACGTCGGCGATGCGCTCAGGCTCGGCCAGGAAGGCGTCGTGACCGCGACTCGAACACAGTCGGTGCAGGCGACATCGCGAGCCGAGGCTGTCGGCCAGTGCCTGCAGCGACTGCAGCGGCACCAGCCGGTCTTCCTCGATCGCCACCAGTTCGGTCGGCACGGTGATGCGTTCGGCGTCGACCGTGTGCAGGTCGATCGACTCGGACAAGCGCAGGAAGGCGGTGGACGAGGTCTTCGCCACATAGCGCTCGCCGCAGGCCTCCAGATAATCGCGCGCCGCGCCGCGGGCACGATCCTCCACCAGCGCTACCGGCGCGTCGAAACGTTCGGCGAATTCTTCCGGCGTGCGGTAGCTCAACATCGCCAACTGCCGCGCCAACGACAGCGCCTCGCGGCGCCCGCCTTCGCTGCGGCCCAGATGGACGATACGTCGCTGGACCTCGCGCCACGCCGTCGCGAACGGATGCGGGCGATCGGCCCCGCTGATCGCGACCAGGCGCGACAGCCGTTCCGGATGGCGAGCGGCGAACTGCAAGCCGACCATGGCGCCATAGGAGCAGCCGACGAACGCGGCGATGCGCACGATGCCGAGGCGATCGAGAACGAAGGCGATCGCATCGGCCTGGTCGCCGCTGTCGATCGGCGCATCCAGACTGCCGTCGCTGCCGATCCAGTCGATGGCGATCACGCGATAGCGATCGGTATCCAATGGCTTGCCGGGGCCGGCCTGGTCCTCCCACCAGCCGGCTTCCGGGTACGCCTGGCTGGAGGCGACGTGCCGATGCGCGGAAATACCGCCGGCGACGACGATGGCCGGCGCCCAGGACGGCCCCTGCCACTCGCAAGCGATACGCACCTCGCGCAATCCGGCATGGTGCAGGCGCTGCGCACGGCGAAACACCGCGCGTCCGGCATGCGCGGTCGTCTCGGCGTAAGAAGGGGTGCTGCAGAAGCTGGCAGCCGTAGTGCGATCGTCGGTGAGGCTCATGTCGGTCTCCGCGGAAGTTCATTGACCTTCCAGCTCATGCGGAGCGACAGCAGACGCCGCGGCAGAGCCGGAGCTCCGTCGCCTGCGTTCCATCTGCCGGTGGACCGAAGCCCGCCGCAGGAGTTGGCACCTTGCCAACGGATTGCTCCGCTGTCGGTTGCCCCGGCGTCTTCGGGCCTGTCCCTCTGCCGGTCTGGATGGATTGCGCAGCCACCTTATCGGCAGTCCGGGATGAATGTCAACACTTTCATCGCGATGAAGAGATACGTTTGCGTATGGCCCTGCCAGGCGGGTTCGACGCATACTTGCGGCATGAGGCTCCCCCCGGCTCTCCTGTTTCTGGCCGCTGTCGGCATCGCCGGCGCCCTGTTCGCCCGTACGCTGCCTGCGCAGCGCGAAGGCGTTGCACCCGTGGATCCGAACACCCGCGCCGGCGCGATCCGTTCGAAGGTCACGTCGAACGAAACCGAGTGGCGAGCCGAGCTCGAGCTGGTTCCGAACGGCGATGCGACCGATCTTTATGTCACCAACCGCCTCGCCGGTCCGTTGCAGGTCGAATTGCGCGCCATCGCCCCAGTGGATGTGAGCTTCCTGCCCGAATTGCCGCTACGCCAGCTGATCACCGCCCGTTCGCGCGTACTGGTCAGTCGCGTCGACCGTACTGGCCCCAGGGCGTACTACGGCGTGGACATGACCACCGTGCCAGGCGATCCGAAGGCAAGGGTGGACGAAGTGTCGTATGCCTTGCCGGTGGACGAGAACAGCGACTGGCAGCTCGGCCAGGATTTCCACGGCAGCTTTTCCCATGACGATCTGGAGAATCGCTATGCGGTCGACCTGATCGTGCCGGTCGGAACGCCGGTGCTGGCGGCGCGCGGCGGCGTGGTGATGCAGGCCGAAAACGCCTTCGACCGCGGCGGCCAGGATCGCGCGAAATACGGCGATCGCGCCAACTTCATCCGCATCCTGCACGACGACGGCAGCATGGGGCTTTACGCGCATCTGCAGGAGAACGGCGTGCTCGTGCGGGCAGGCGATCGCGTCGAGCTCGGCCAGCTGATCGCCTACAGCGGCAATACCGGCTACTCGACCGGCCCGCACCTGCACTTCTGCGTGCAGGTCAACAGCGGCATGACGCTGGCATCGATCCCCTTCCGCATGGTCGGTCCTGGAGGCTACCTGCCGCTGCCGGGGCGCTAAGGCCGGGCCAATCGCGTCCCGGCAACGGCGCCCGCAGCGCGCCTGTTACAATCGCGCCCTTCCCGATTCCCGCCGCGCCTTCCGCGCCGCCGCCCCATGTCCGAGCACCTGCGCGAAACCCATCGCCGCCGCACTTTCGCCATCATCTCCCACCCGGACGCCGGCAAGACCACGCTGACGGAAAAGCTGCTGCTGTTCGGCGGTGCGATCCAGATGGCCGGCTCGGTCAAGGGCCGCAAGGCCGCCCGCCACGCCACCTCGGACTGGATGGCACTGGAAAAGGAGCGCGGCATCTCGGTCACTTCCTCGGTGATGCAGTTCCCCTACGAAGGCCGCATCGTCAACCTGCTCGACACACCGGGCCACGCCGACTTCGGCGAGGACACCTATCGCGTACTCACCGCGGTCGACTCGGCGCTGATGGTGATCGACGTCGCCAAGGGCGTGGAGGAGCGCACGATCAAGCTGATGGAGGTGTGCCGCCTGCGCGACACGCCGATCATGACCTTCATCAACAAGCTCGATCGCGAAGGCAAGAACCCGATCGAACTGCTCGACGAAGTGGAATCGGTGCTCGGCATCCAGTGCGCGCCCGTCACCTGGCCGATCGGCATGGGCAAGCGCCTGAAAGGCGTGGTGCACCTGCTCACCGGCGAAGTGCATCTGTTCGAACCGGGTCGCAACTTCACCCGCCAGGATTCGACCATCTTCCCGTCGCTGGATGCGCCCGGGGTGGAAGAGCGCATCGGCGCCGAAATGCTGGCCGAAGTGCGCGAGGAGCTCGAGCTCGTCGAAGGCGCCTCGCATCCGTTCGATATCGCCAAGTACCTTGCCGGCCAGCAGACACCGGTGTTCTTCGGCTCGGCGGTCAACAACTTCGGCGTGCAACTGCTGCTCGACTTCTTCGTCG
>CAYWHO010000004.1:0-28304 GCA_964458195.1 uncultured Arenimonas sp. | reverse complement strand
CTGGGCTTGCGGCTGCGATCAGATGCGGCGGACGCGGAACTTGCGCCCCTTGATCTTGCCGGCCTGCAATCGCGCTAGCGCCCGTTCGGCCTGGTTCCGCGCGATCGCCACATAGCTGCGCGTGGGGAAGACATCGATCTTGCCCACCGCATCGCCCGCCAGTCCGGCGTCGCCGGTGAGGGCGCCGACGATGTCGCCGGGGCGCAGCTTGTCGGTCTTGCCGGCATCGATGCGCAGGGTGACGGTGCTCGCCGCCGGCGCCGAACCGGGACGCAAGGCCGCGAGCAGCGGCTTGTCCCAACGCAGCGCTTCGCCGATGCGTTCCTCGATCAGCCGCGCGCGCGGCAGCTCGCGCGAGGTGCAGAGCGTGAACGCCAGGCCGGTGCGGCCCGCCCGGCCGGTGCGGCCCACGCGATGCACATAGGTGTCGGCATCGCTCGGCACGTCGTAGTTGATCACTGCCGCGAGGTCCTCGATGTCCAGGCCGCGCGCGGCGACATCGCTGGCGACCAGCACGTTGCAACTGCGGTTGGCGAACCGCACCAGCACTTCCTCGCGGTCGCGTTGCTCCATGTCGCCATGCAGGGCCAGCGCCGAGAAGCCAAGGTGGGCCAGCGAGGAAACCACTTCCTCGGTGTCCTTGCGCATGTTGCAGAACACGACGCAGGAGGCCGGCCGATGTTCGAGCAGCAGGCCGGCCAGGGCGGCCGGCTTGCGCGCCGGTTCGACCTCGACGAATCGTTGTTCGATCGTCGCCTGCGGCGCGGCGTCGCCGACCGTGACTTCCACCGGTTCGCGCAGCGCCGACTTGGCGATTTCGCGGATCGAATCCGGATAGGTCGCGGAGAACAGCAGGGTCTGGCGGTCCTTCGGCGTCTTGCCGACGATCTCGCGGATCTGTTCCTCGAAACCCATGTCGAGCATGCGATCGGCTTCGTCGAGCACGAGCGTGCCGATGCCGCGCAGATCCAGCGCCTTCTTGCGCAGCAGCTCCTGCACGCGACCTGGCGTGCCGACCACGACATGCGGCGCGTGCTGGGCCAGCGAGGCGAGTTGCGGCGCCAGCGCGGCGCCGCCGGTCAGGGTCAGGACCTTGAGATTCGCAATGCCGGTGGCCAATTTGCGGACATGTTTCGCGACCTGGTCGGCGAGTTCGCGCGTCGGGCACAGCACCAGGGCCTGCAGGCGAACCTGGGCCGGGTCGAGCCGATGCAGCAGGCTCAGGCCGAACGCAGCGGTCTTGCCGCTACCGGTCGGGGCCTGGGCGATGAGGTCGCGCCCTTCGAGCAGGGCCGGCAGGGCCTGCGCCTGGATCGGCGTCATGCGGGTGTGGCCCAGCGCATCGAGCCCGAGGAACAGGGCGGGATTCAGGGCGAGGTCGGTGAACTCTGGCAGCGTATCGGTCATGCGTCATGATACCGGAGTCGCATTCGGGCCCGTTGCGGGCTGCTAGGATGCGTCGTCCGCCCGATCGGAATCCTGGATGAAACACGGATCGCTGTTGATGGCCCTGTTCCTGACGCTCGCGTCGTCGGCTTTCCCGGCGCAGGGCGCGGCGCCGGTCGAAACCGATGCGCAGAAGTTCGTGCGCATGACGCGCAGTCTCGAAGCCGACCCGTTGATGGACACGGACAAGAGCATGCGGACCTGGATGATGCGCTGGACCGCCGACAGCCCGGACGTCTACGTGCTGGTCTGCGATCTGCTGGGTCCGATCCCGAAGGAGAAGGTTCCGCACGGCGGCGAACTGCTGACGCAGTACATGTTTGGCAACGCCGCGTTCCAGATCGAACATCCGAAGCAGGCCAAGGACAAGCACGCAGTGCAGATCGCCGGCGTGCGCAGCGCGCTCAAGGCCTACGCCGCGATCCTGAAGAAGGAAGCTTCGGCGCGGATCCCGTATTGGGACGACCTGCTGGCCAAGGACCGGGCCGGCAAGCTGGACCAGCATCTGCACGGCCGCATCGACACGGCCTGCACCCGCAAGGAGTGATCGCCGGTCGCGCGCCGCCAGGCCGTCGCCGCGAAAGCGTTCATCATGAAAAAGCCCATCTTCATCATCCTGATCCTCGTGCTGGTCGTCGCCGTCGCCGGTAGCGCGATGATGTATCGGCAGGCGAAAATTCGATGGAGCAAGGAGGCGTTCGACCAGGAGTACGCCGAACTGCAGGCGGAGGCCGCGAAGAAGGAAGGCATGCTCAAGGCCGATGCCTTGCGCGAGGCCGGTTTGGCCCAGGTGTCGGAAAAACTCAAGGCCGCCGAAAGCGCGGAAGCGAAGGCCCTGACCGCGGCGGAGACCTTTTTCGGTTTCCTGTACATGAATACGAAGGCGAGGGTGGCCTGGTGCCGGGAGCGCGGCGTCGACATCGGGCCGTTCGCGCGCGCCTTCACCGATTACAACGCCACCGAGTTGAAACGTGCCACCGAGGTGTTCGCCGCCAACGGCACCGATCCCGAATCGCTGTGGCCGATGACGCAGGCGGGCATGATGGAAGTGGTGGCCCAGGACATGCAGGGCGTGGCGACCAGCAACAATATTCCGCTCGAGAAAACCTGCGCCTTCTTCAACGAGCATGCGGCCGAAATCGCGCCGCGCATCGCCTTCCCGGTGGACGTCAAGGCCGCATTGATGGAAGGCGCTCCGTGAGTCGCATTCCGGCATGGTTCAATCGGCCCGGCGCAGGCTGGGAGCATCGTTAACGGAGGACATCGAATGGCTACGGGTTGGGCGGGCGATGGCGCCGTGCAGGACCAGATCGATGCCACGGTGAAGGACGGCATCAAGCGCGTGCGCAGCCGCTTGCCGCAGGGGCCGGGGCGTTCGCATTGCGAACAATGCGATGCGCCCATTCCCGAGGCCAGGCGCAAGGCCATGCCGGGCGTACGCCTGTGCGTTCCTTGCCAGGAAGCCGAGGACCGCGAACAGGGTATCGCCAGCGGCTACAACCGCCGCGGCAGCAAGGACAGCCAACTGCGCTGAATGTCGCAGTCGCTTTGCGCCATGCGCGTCGGGCCGAACTCGTCAGGGTGAATCAGCGTCGCCGTGCGGGTTTGCTTCGCGCGCCTTCGGGCCGGCGCAGACTTCCCGGCCGGGCGGCGCCTTCGGGGCGTCGCAAGGTTTCGGGACGGCGGGCGGTTTCCTTGGTGCGGACATTTTCCGGCTGACGGACCGTCTGCGTGCTGCGCTGGCCCGGTTCGACCTGCTGCACATTGCCGTCGCGGCCGACATAGACATCGTCGTTCACGCGCACCACGCTGCCGTTGTCGGTATGCACGCCGGCGGCGGTGCCGACTTCGCCGGTGTTCGGGTTGTACACGGCTCCGCGCCCCACCTGGGCTTCGTTGCCGGTATAGGCATTGGCGACGCCGCCGCGTTGTCCGACCGCATACGTGCCGGAATTCGCGTCGTAGATCGCCTTGGTTTGCGCCGCCGCGGCATTGCCCGTCCACGGGTTGTAGGCGGCGCCGGCGCGCGTGGCGCCCCAGATGTCGCCGTCGCGGTAGTAGCGCGTGCCGGTGGTCGCGGCCACGCCGCCGTAAGGCCCCCAGACGGCCGCGCCATATGGGCCGACCACGGCGCCCGCCGGCGGCACGTACCACGGGTAGGCGTAGCTGTAGCCGTAACGGTAGGCGTAGTAGCTCGCTGCGGCCCGACGGCACCACGGGTAGGCCTCGGCATGCACGAAGGTGCGATCGCCGTCGGCCTCGCGAATCACGGCGGTATAGCTGCAATCGTGGCCCCAGCTCGTCACCACGACGGTGTCGGCGGCTTCGGCCGGTGCGCTGCCCGCGCAGGCGAGCGCGAATCCGACGGCCAGCGCCGGGACGGAAGGATGAAGTTTCATGTTGGCTCCGTAATCGTGGGCATCGGAACGGCGTCGCAATGCCCACTGCTGCGCGCCGTCTGGAGGGCGACAGACTGAGGCGGCCATGGCTACTTATTGCCTACTTATTGCCAAGCCCGTCCCGGAACCGGCCGGGCAAGCGCGATCCGGAAGACGTTTTCGCCGGTTGGCGCTAAGGTGGCTTCCGGGTCATTGCGACAGGAAGAGAAGCATGAACGCGGGTCCGGGCCAGGGTCTGACACGCCTGAGCTGGCGCGACTTCGAGCGCCTGCTGGCCGAGTACTACCGCCAGGAAGGCTGGCAGGTCGAGCCGGTCGGCACTGGCAACCCCGGAGCGCGTTTCGACGGCGCCGTGGACCTGCGCCTGCAGCGCGACGGTCGTACGGTGCTGGTGCAGTGCAAGCACTGGAACACGCATCAGGTCACCCACAATGCCGTGCACGAACTGATCGGACTGATGGCGACGGAAGGCGCCGACGGCGCCATCCTCGTCACCGCCGGCGATTTCACCGAACACGCGTGCGACGCGGCGGCCAAGGTACCGGCGATCGAACTCCTGGGCGGCGACGAGTTGCGCCGCCGACTGGGCGCGATGCTGCCCGACGAACAGGATCTCGTGCCGATTCGCCGCATCAACATTCCTGGCACGCTCGAAGGCGCGACGATCGACGGGCTCGAGCCGATGGACGAGCCTGCATCGGCGAAACGCACCGGGCTCTGGTTGTCTCTGGCTGCAGCTGTCCTGCTGCTGACGCTGGCCGCGATCTGGTACCTGCACCGCGAAGGACTCCCGCCGTTCGCACCGGCGCCCGTCGCCGAACCTTCGCCGGCGGACGAAACGAAGGCGGAGGCGGCCGCCTTGCCCGAGCGTATCGTCAAGCGACCGCGCCAGAACCCGCGCGCCGCCGATCAATCGGCCCCGCCCGGCAAAGCAGAAGCTGCGCCGCAGGGCGTCGTCGAGATCGGCAGCGCCGAAGAAATGATGAGCGAAGAAGAACTGCGCGAGTGGAAGCGCAAGAACGCCGAAGCGATGAAGGTGCTCGAGGACGATACGCCGGATTTGCGGCACTGAAACTCCAGCGGTGCTTGACAGGTGGCGAAACTTGTGCGTATCGCCAACCAACTGCACACCGTTTTCACCAGAGCTGACCACCGTCGCCAGCCAAACTGATCACCGTTTTCAGACTTGCGCACCGTCGCCAGCCTGACCAGCGTTTTTAGATCTGCTCACCGTCGCCAGAACTGATCAGGAGACTCAGGGTGGCCAGTGCTTCCAACTGACCACCCTGGAAGTCTTCAGCCGCCGGCTTTTTGCTTGCGCATGGATTCGCCCTTGAGGGCCAACTTGTGGCTGCTGTGGATGAGGCGGTCGAGGATGGCATCGGCCAACGCCGGATCGTTAATGAAGCCATGCCATTCCTTCACCGGCATCTGGCCCGCCACGATCGTGGCACCGCTGCCGACGCGATCATCCAGTACTTCCAGCAGATCAGAGCGACCCCGCGAATTCAGCGGCACCAGGCCGAAGTCATCCAGCACCAGCAACTGCATCTTGGCCAACTGGTTGCGCAGCTTGCCCAGAGAGCCGTCCGCGTGCGCGATCTCCATTTCCTCCAACAGGCGGCCGACCCGCTTATAGCCGATGGTCAGGCCCTTCCGCGCGGCCTGCATCGCCAGGGCGCACGCCAGCCAGGTCTTGCCTGTTCCGGTCTGGCCGGTGATCAGTACGTTTTGCCGGCGCTCGACCCAGCCGCAGGTCAGCAGGTCGGCGACCACGGCGCGATCCAGGCCCCGGCCCGGCCGGAAGTCGATTGCTTCCGGCTCGGCCTGCACCTTGAGCTTGGCGTTGTACAGCAGCCGCTTGAGCCGCTGGCTGTCGCGCTGACTGGCCTCGGCGTCCACCAGCTGGCCAAAGCGCTGCTCGAACGGCAACTCGGCATACACCGGCTGCGCCAGCTGGTGTTCGAGCCCTGCGCGCATGCCCGTCAAGCGCAGCTGGCCCAGTAAATCCATGGTCTGTTCGATCGACATCGTTACTCTCCTTCGTCGGGGGTGTGGAAGTACTCGGCGCCGCGCACGTTGTCGTGCGCCGGCATGGGGGTGTCGTTGGCGGCCTGATCGACGGCCACCGGGGCGTTCTCCAGACTGCGCTGCAACATCGATTCCACCGACAGCACGCTGGCGGCGCCGATCGTGTTCGCGCGGGCACAAGCGGCCTGCAGGCGTGCCATGCCGTACAGTTCCGCCATTCGGCGCAGGCCCTGGCAGGCCCGCACCGAGAGCGTCGGCTGCCGATGGCGTTCGATGTGAAGCTGGATGAACGCATGCACGGCGCCGCCCTGCGCTGTCGCCCAGCTCAACAGCGACGCCGGCTTGTTCTCGGCGAACATCCGGTGCGCCGCCGGCCGGTGTTCGGCCAGGATGCTGTAGCCACCCTTCTGGCAGGAGCGCGGGTGCGTCGCGACGCGGCGATCGCGATGCAGGACAGCCACCTCGCGCGGCGAGATACGGACATTGACCTTCGCCCCTACCAGGTGGAATGGCACCGAGTAGAAGTGCTCGTCGACCAGCACCAGGTAGTCCTGTCCCACGCGAACACTGAGCAGCCAGTCGGCGAACTCATAGGGCTGCGGCGGCAGGGGGGTGAGCGCCGGCTTGTCCAGGTCCGCGAACAGCTGGTTGCGCGACTTGCCGCCGGCTGAGCGCATCGGGCGGTCGTTCAGTGTGTCGACCAGGGCACGGATCGCCGCATTGAGCTCGGCGAGCGAGTAGAAGACGCGGTTGCGCAGCTTGGCGAGGATCCAGCGCTGCGCGACCAGCACGCCGACCTCGACGCTCGCCTTGTCCTTGGGCCGGCGCGGCCGGGTCGGCAGCACCAGCACCTCGTAGTGCCGAGCGCACTCGCTGTAGGTGGCGTTGATCAGCGCGCCGTCCTCCTTCGAGCGTTTGGTGACGGCGGACTTGAGGTTGTCCGGCACCCAGTACCGCGTGCTGCCCCCGAAGAAGCGCATCGCCTGCGTGTGTGCCTCGATGAAGTCAGGCAGCTTCTGGCTCTCCGTCGCCACCGCGAAGGTCTTCCGGCTGGCGCCCATCACGGCGACGAACAACTCGACCGGCGTGACGATGCCCGTGGCCGGATCCGTGATCGACGGCCGCTTGCCCGAGTAGTCGATGAACAGCGATTCGCCTGGCGGATGGATCTGGCGCATCACCAGACCGTGCGCCCGCCGGTGCTTTTCGTAGCGCCGCCGGAACTCCGATTCCGACATGGCACCCGACGTCAGGCTCGCGGCGTATTCTTCGTGCAGCAATCGGAGCGTGACGCCGGTCTTGCGCAGCTCACGATCAATGTCGTTCCAGTCGGGCTCGATGAACGCCTTGAGCAAGTGGCTGCGACCGGTATTGAGCCGCCGGTCAATCTCCTGGTCATCCAAGGCGCTGAGGGCGTCCCAGTTCAGGCCCTTCTCGCTCAGGACCTCGCGATAACGACAGACCGTGTTCGGCGAGACATGGGTGGCGTCGGCGACACGCCGATTCGACAGTGGCGTGGTCAGGATCAAGCGACACACATCTTTCAGGCTTTTCATCGGACCTCCTGCAATCCGTAGCAGCCCGTGACGGCGATTGGCCGAAAGCAGGCAACAGTTCCCTGTGAACCGGGCATGCGCGCCGGTCCGGCTTGACGATCAAGGGAAAATCACGGAGGATGCAGGCACCAACTGCTTCTGCTTCCTCAGGCCCTCGGCGCTCGATACGTCGGGGGCTTGTGCTTTTCCCGCCCTGGAATGTCAGGTCATGGCGGGTTCTCCCTCATAGGCAGGCACCCGATGCCGTTCAGGCCAGAGCTGCTCGGCCGTCTGGCCTAGCTTGGTGGCGATGGCCAGCTCGATCCGCCGGGACCGGCATCGCCCCTGACAGACCGCAGTGACCGTGGTCCGCGTCACGCCCAGCTCCCGGGCGACCTCCGCCAGGGAGCTGCCGCGCAGCCGGAGCTGCATCTTGATGCGTTCGTGCTGTCGCCGGGTCCGGGTCATGTGCTAGCGTGCCTGTGACATGTGAGGCCCACACTAGCACAAATGAGTAAGCTGGCAAATCTGGACGACAATCTCGCCATCGGCGGGCGGCTGCTCGCCGCTCGCGAGGCGCAGCGGCTGTCGCAGGTGGAGTTCGCCGAACGCCTGGGCCTGTCGCCGCGGGCCTACCAGAACTACGAACGTGGCGAGCGAGAGACGCCAACGATGGTCCTCACGGCGCTGCACGCCGAGTTCGGCATCGATCCGTTGTGGGTGCTCGTCGGTCCCGGGCCTGATCCGCGCAAGCTGGCAGCCTCAGCCAAGCCCGATGTCCTGGAACAAGTCGTCATCGCAGTCGAGAACCACCTAAAGCGTACCCGCAAGCAGCTGACGCCGGCCAAGAAGGCGCGGTTGGTCAAGGTGCTGTACCTGCAGTTCCGGGACAAGGACAAGGTCGATCAAGCGCAGATGGCCGACGTGTTGTCGTTGACGGCGTAGGTCTGATGCGTGGACGAGTTCGGCGACGATCCCAAGATTGCGCGCTTGCCGGTTCGTGGACCCGCTGTAGGGCGCCAGTCGGCCAACGAGGTTGACCAGGAACTGGCAAGGCTCCTTGCAGAGGCCGAGTCGGAGCCAGCGCCGGAGCCGATCCCTGCGCCTAGGCCACCTGAACCCGCACCGCCGGTTGTCGTCCTGATTCCCGAGACCCCCCAAGGACCTTCGCCGCACCACCGTAACGGTCGTGCCTGTCCGCAATGCGATCGCTGGACTTGGCGGGCGACACGAGAATGCATCCACTGCCACTACGACTTGTTTGCCCACGAGCAGCGATTGGTGCAAGTACAACAGCGCGAGTGGCATGCGCATCGTCAGCAGCAGTTGCTGCGCTGGGCGGTCGGGCTGATCGCCGGCGGTTTTGCGGCGATCTATTTTTCCCCCAACTTTCCGCAGGTCATGCGGCCAGGGTTGGTTGCGCTCGGCGTATTCGCCGTAATTGCGGGTTTCATTTGCGGGAGAATGCTGGATTGACCGTGTATCATCCGCGACGGGGTGCGTTCGTCCGCAACGGCGAACTGAAAAATCAACAGGGGTCTCAACAGGATTGACCGTGCGATTCTCGCGCGGCCTTCGGTGCATCTCGGCCCTTCATTAATGGAGAAGTCTCATGCGCAAGCTCACTTTGAATGAAGTCGTCCACGTCAGCGGTGGCCAGCAGTGCAAGGAACCGTCCTTCTGGGGCTGGATCACGTACGAAATCACCGGCTGCATCTCCTGCATCACCGGCCCGGTCTGCTAAACCTGCAGAGCAACGCTTCACCCATCGCGCCCTTTTGGGGCGCGATGTTTACTGAATCTAGGTGGGTGGGAATCGTGATGTTGGTCCATATCTCTTCCTCAGCGCTTCTCGTCGCGATTTGCATGCTTGCGGTAGTCGCGCTTAGTCCCTTCATCGCGAAGGCCAAGTTCCCGGCGGAGAGCAAAGGCTTTGGGGATGGCATGGTCGTCCGCATTATGCAAGCGGCTTGTGCGTTGGCCGTGCTCATTTCCGGCGACGCCCTGCTTGGCGCCGGCGGGGCCTTGGGGATCGCAGCCATTGTTGTCGGCGGGCGAATCATTTCGTTCGTCAATGGCGGCAAGGAGGCATGCAACTGCTTTGGCGCGATGCCCGAGCCATCGCGCTACTTCTATCCCGCCATGACGGCCGTTACCCTTGCCAGCGCCGGCATCGTGGTGGCTAATCAGTTTGGCGCGTCAGCGGCCGTTCCCACGTGGGCGGTGCTTGTCACCACCGCGGCGTTGCTGGCGTTGGTGTACGTGCGATTGTCGTTCATGCGCTACAGCCAAAACTTCTACGTCCTGGGCAAGGTCAAGACGCCCGCTGTTGATTCAATCGGACACGGAACGCGCCTTGGAAAGGGGCAAGATGGTGAGCCTACTACGCTGGCGGACGTGCTCGGGCAGCGCCAGGCAGTATTTGTCGCCTTCATCAGTCCCATCTGCCCTGCCTGTCATCAGATGGTGGATGAGCTTTCCAAGCTGCACTCGGCGAGTGCGCGCAAGATGAACGTGGCGTATGTGTCCAGCGGACCGACTCAGTACGACGCGCTGCCAGGCGATCCATCGATCTACAGGTTGGTTGACGCTGACATGGGCGTCGCCCGCAGCGTGCATGTCCCCTACACGCCGTCGGCGATCGCGGTCAGCAGCACCGGCGAGATTGTGGCTCCCGTGGCCCAGGGCCTTGGGCAGATCCGGGCCCTGTACGAGACCGTTCACGAGGTCCTTGAGGCCGAGTATGAGTGACCTCTTTCGCACGGAAGCGGTCGAACACTCGACCGCACCAAAATATGGTGGCGTAAAGCTAGTGTCCCCGCCCGGGCGCACACTCTACGTCGCTCTCCTGCTTGCGTTCTTCGTCTCGGCGCTGGCCTATCTCTTCGTGGGCAGCTACACCCGGCGCGTGACGGTCAACGGAGAGATCACTACCGCCAGCGGCCTGGTAAACATTCGCAGCGACAGGGCCGCGACCGTTTCCAAGGTCCTGGTGAAGCAAGGCCAGCACGTTCGCAAGGGCGAAAAACTGGTAGTGCTGGCCAACAGCGAGTACATGGCCGGAACAGGAAACGTCTCCGAGCGAGTCAGGGAGCAGATTGCCAGCCAACAGCGGCTGCTGGCATCCCAGATCCAGACCGCCGAGCAGACCTTCGTCATTCGGGCCAAGGATCTGCACGAGTCGATTACATCGCTGGAAAACCAACGCGAGCGCACTCAGCAGCAGCTGGCAATCGTGAACCAGCAGATCGACCTGTTGGCCGCCCGGCAAGCCCGGTACGAGGACCTGCTTCAGCGCCAGTACCTAACCAAGTTGCAAGTCGATCAGAATCGCGCCGATCTGCTGGCGGCTCGGCTCCAGGCCAAGAACCTTCAAGTTCAAGATGCGGAAATCCAGGCCCAGCTTTCGACCCAGCGCAACAGCCTGTTGGCGTTGCCGCTGGAAGAACGAACGCAGCTCGACCAGTTGCGCGCCCAGATCGCGCAAGTCTCCCAGCAAGAGATTCGGGCCCAGTTCGATGACGCTTGGGACTCCCGGTCACCCATCGATGGCATTGTGGCCTCCATGCCCATCAAGGCCGGGCAAATGATGCTGCCGCAAGAAGTGATTGCCACTGTCATCCCAGCCGACGCACGGATGGAAGCAGACATTCGCATCTCGGACGCCGCGGCCGGGCTCGTGGAGCCCGGCCAGCCCGTGTTGCTGCGCCTCACCGCCTACCCCTACCAAAAATTCGGCCAGTTGCCCGGCCGTGTGGTGAGCGTGGATCGCTCCCCGCTGGCGCTGGCCAGGGATTCGACGTCTACCGCCGATCGCGCCGCGCCGTCATATCGCGCAGTCGCCGCTCTGACACGCCAGAGCATTGAAAGCTCGACCGGCAGCCATCCCTTGTTGCCTGGGATGACCTTTGAAGCAGATCTGCTGCTGGAACGGCGCCGGCTCATCGAATGGGTGATCGCGCCGGCCGTAGGCTTCAAGCGCCGAACCTTTGATACGGGATCGGGAGAATGAAAGACGTCATCGCCGCCCGCGGTAGCGCGCTGAAGCGCCTGCCGGAAATTCTGCAAGGCGAGGCCGCCGAATGTGGATCCGTGTGCCTGCTGATGGTAGTCAACTACCATGGCAACCACCTGTCGCTCACGGAGCTTCGGGAGATCGCTCCCGCTCCCGCCGCCTGCTTGACTCTGCTCGGCCTGATGCGCGACGCGACCAGGTTGGACATGAACACCCGGCCGCTGAAGCTGGAGCTGAACGAGCTCAAGGATCTGCAGGCGCCCTGCATTCTGCACTGGGACTTGAACCATTTCGTGGTCCTAAAGCGAGTGACCAGTGCAGGCGTCGAAATTCATGACCCTGCCTGTGGCTTGGTGAAAATGACACTGGAGCAGGCCGGCAAGCACTTCACTGGCATCGCCCTCGAGCTCGAGCCCACCAAGAAATTTGTCCAGTCGGGAAAGGACTCCCGCCGCATTTCCCTTTCGTCCATTTTCGGCCGTACCGTGGGCCTGCGTCGATCATTGCTGCACGTGCTCGCGTTGGCCGCGGTGCTGGAAGGCTTCGTCTTGGTCACCCCGCTGTACATGCAGTGGGTCATCGATCAGGTGCTGGTGTCCAGCGATGGTGGCCTGCTCAACCTTATCGCGGTCGGGTTCATCTTTGTTTGTGCGTTCCGCGCGGCCGTGACAGCGCTGCGGTCCTGGGTTATCGCCTGGATTGGCGCCAATTTGAACGCCCAGTGGGAGTCCAATCTCTTCAAGCATCTACTCGCGCTGAAGCCTTCATTTTTCGAAAAGCGGCACGTCGGTGATGTCCTGTCTCGTTTCACGTCCGTCAAGGCAATCCAGACGGCGCTGTCGACTCAGTTCGTTGGCACCCTGCTCGATGGCGTGATGTCGGTCCTGACCTTGTCGCTGATGGCTTCTTACAGCGTGAACCTGACGCTGTTCGTGGTCGGCGCCTTTGTTGGCTACCTGGTGCTGCGGCAGGCCTTTTTCGGGCCGTTGCGCAAGAGCAACGAGGAGAAAATCGGCTCGGCGGCGGAGCAACAAAGCTGCCTGATCGAGGCGGTTCGAGGCGCCCGCGCCCTTCAGCTGTCCAACCAGCAACCGGCCAAGGCCGGCGAGTACACCAACAAGCTGATCCACACGATCAACAAGGATGTCCAGGTTCAGCGGCTGCAGATCTACTTTGAGATCGGCAACGGGCTGGTCTTCGGCCTGTGTCGAGTCGCTGTCGTCTGGTGGGCGGCGCGGCTGGTGATGGAAGGAAGCCTGTCGGCCGGCATGTTGATCAGCTTCGTCGCCTATGCGGACATGTTCACGCAGCGCGGTGCCAATTTCATCAACCAAGTCTTCGAACTTAGGATGCTGGGCATGCACGCCGAGCGGGTCGCCGAGATCGCCCTGACCAAGCCAGAGCAGCACCTGTATCCGGTCGCTCAGGTCAAGCCGCGTGACGCCTCTCTGGAAGTTCGAAACCTTAGCTTTCGCTATGGCCGCAATGAGCCGTTCATCCTGCGCGACCTCAATCTCAAGATCGCTGCCGGCGAGTGTGTCGCGATCGTGGGGCCATCGGGCTGCGGCAAATCCACCTTGGCCAAGTTGATCCTGGGTCTGCTTGAGCCGGAACAGGGTCAGATCCATTTCGGCGGGCACGACATCACCCAGATCGGCCGCGTCCCATTCCGCGACATGGTCGCCTCGGTCATGCAGGACGATTCTCTGTTTGCCGGCTCGATCGCCGCCAACATTGCTTTCTTCGACCCGCAGATGGACATGGAGCGGGTGAAGCAGGTCGCGGCCATGGCGCAGGTGCACCACGATATCGAGGCCATGGCGATGGGTTACCGGACGATGATCGGCGACATGGGCGCCGCCCTCTCGGGCGGGCAACGACAGCGCGTGCTTTTCGCTCGAGCGCTATACCGCAAGCCGGCGCTACTGATTTTGGATGAAGCGACGTCCCACCTGGATGTGGCCTGCGAGCAGATGGTTAATGCGGTAGTTGGGGAACTGCCCCTGACCCGGATAATCATCGCGCATCGCCCAGAGACCATTGCCTCCGCCTCCCGAGTAATCAATCTGGCCGATCACAAGTCGGTGGCAGCGGCCGAAGCGCCGGTGGCCGCCTAACGCCGGGTTAAACCCAGCGGACTATGCGGCATTACGTGCAAGGAACCCTGATGTCGCCAGCGATTCAAACCACGGGTCTGACCAAGGCCTACCTGCCAAATATCGGCGTGTTCGACGTCTCCTTGCTCGTGCCCACCCAGTCGGTGTTCGCCTTTCTGGGACCAAACGGGGCCGGCAAGACCACCACGATTCGGATGCTGCTGGGCTTGATCGCGCCCGATGCAGGCGAGATAGAAATTCATGGTGTCTCGATCAAGGATCGCCGCCTGGCTCTGACGAAGGTCGGCGCGATGGTGGAATCTCCCGCCCTGTACCCGAATCTGACGGCGGTGGAAAACCTGCAGATAACCCAGCGTCTGATGCAACTTGAGCGCGGCGCGATCGACGATGCATTGGCGCTGGTTGACCTGCGCCAGGACAAGGATCGCCTGGTCAGCCAGTATTCCCTCGGAATGCGCCAGCGCCTGGCGATTGCCCAGGCCATGATTGCTCGCCCCAAGCTGCTGATCCTGGACGAGCCCAGCAATGGCTTGGACCCGGCGGGCATGGTCGAGGTGCGTAGCATGATCCAGTCGCTGGTGGCGCAGGAGGGCGTCACGGTCTTCCTCTCCAGCCACCTGCTCGAGGACGTGGAGAAGATCGCCACGCACGTGGCGGTTCTGGCGCAAGGAAAGCTTCGAATGAACGGCCTGATGGAGGAGCTTAAGCAGAAGCGCCTGGTGATCGGGTGCTCGTTACCTGACGCGGCTCGCGTCCTGCTGGAGTCCCGGGTCGAGGCCGTGAAGATCCGCGACGACGGGCAGTTGGAGGTCACGGCCCCAGCCATCGCGTCCCACGAAATCACCAAGCTGTTGGTCAACGCAGGTCACGAGGTTTCCAACATCGGCTGGGAGCACAGCCGTCTGGAATCTACATTCCTCTCGATGACGCAAGGGGAAGCGGCATGAGCGCAATACTCCGTGCGTTTGTGACCGAGCGCATCAAGGCGAAGCGAACGCTGGCGCTGTACTTGAGCGTTATCGGCCCGGTACTTGCGGTGGCGATGGGTCTGTTCAGTCTGTCGATGGCCGAGGGGATCGCCAAGGCGAAATCCATAGCCCCATGGCAGGCGTACCTGCAGTCAGCGCTTGTACTCTGGTGCGCATTCGTCCTACCGCTGGTGATCGCCCTACAGGCCGCGCTGATGGCGCAGCTGGAGCACACGAACCACAAGTGGAAGCACCTGCTCAGCTTGCCAGTCTCGCGCGCGAGCTTGTTCCTGGGGAAGTGGCTGTGGCTCGTCGCCCTGGCTGCAGCGGCCAACGCACTGTTCCTGCTAGGGGTGCTGACTGTCTGCGCCATCAATGGGCTAGTCAGCGTGGCAAACCAATCAATGGTCCAGGCAGCATGGTACCTGTGCGCCCAAGGCGGCCTTGCCTTTGTATGCTCTCTGCTGCTGATCGCAGTGCAGCACTTCGTGTCGGTGCGATGGGCCAGCTTTGCCGGCGGCGTCTCACTTGGCTTTGTCGGGACGATTGTCGGCATCTTCGTCGGCGCTGCGGCCATCAATCTGATGAGCTTTTTCCCCTGGTCGATGGCCGGGATCGCGGTTCGGGGCGGAGGCGCATCGGCAACTGCGGTACTGTTCGCGTCGATCCTTGGCACGATCTGTGTGCTGGGAGCCGGCGCGATCGAGTTCGGTCGACGCCAAGTCGAGTCGTAACTGCGCAAGATGGCGCGTGTAGCTGAACTGAATCGCCCTGGGTTGTCTGGACATGTGGCACAGAGTGTGGCCGATCAACTGCTGCCGGCTGCCGATCAGTTCTGGCGACGGTGAGCAGGTCTGAAAACGCTGGTCAGGCTGGCGATGGTGTGCAAGTCGGAAAACCGCGAGCAGTTTGGCTGGTGACGCTGATCAGTTTCCCTGGCGACGGTGTGCAACCCCGTGGCGGTATGTAACTTGGGTAATTAATTAGCTAATTCCCTAATTAACTAATCCCATGGAACGCGTTTTCGAAGCCTTGGCGTCGACTCCACGCCGCAAGATCCTGGCCTTTCTCAATGCCGGCGAGCTCACCGCCGGCGAGATCGCCGAGCGCTTCGACTTCAGCAAACCAACCTTGTCTGGCCATTTGCGTGTGCTTGAGGATGCGGGGTTGATCGAACGCGAGAAGCGCGGACAGTTCGTTTATTTCCGCCTCGTGCCGGAGCGCTTGACGAACACCCTTTTCGCTTGGGCCGCCGAAGTCTGCCCGGTGGCGGGTCCGCTGAAACGCGAAAGCAAGCGCCGTGCCGCGAAGGCGGCGCCAGGCCACTGATACCTATGAGGGGGAGAAACCCATGAACGCGTTGGTCAGCCATGTGCAGACGTTTCCCAGCGTGCGAATGCCTTCGCACAGCGGTGGGCTGCCGGTCGAGGTTTCCCTGATCGCGCAGCTCGGGCATGGCGCCGGCGACCAGATCATCGCCAGCGTCGGTGCGCGACAGCGCCAGCATGAGGCCTTCGTCGACGAACTCGACGAGCCGTCGGCGCGACTCGGCGGCATCAACCTCGAGCAAGGCGATGCGTCCTCGCTGTACAGCTTCACCGTCGGCGCCGGCGGCCATCCTTTCCATCGCCATGCGGGGCATCGCGTATTCACGGCGATCTCGGGCAGCGCTGGCACGCAGCTGCGTTTCTCCACCGCGTCGAGCGCGCAGACAGACGAGGATCCATCGCACTTCGTGCGCGCCTTGCGGCACGTCAACATTCCCCCGGATTGTCTGTTCACGGTGCGCTTCGGTGGCGGCACCTGGCACCAGTTCGTGCCGCTGGCACCGCGTTCGTCGCATCCGGCCCTGTTCGCGCTGTCCTGCCACACGAACGAGCTCGGCGGCGACCTGCCCGAGCACGTGCGCGCACTGGTGGCGGCGAACGACGCCGATATCCCGGCGCTGACCGAAGTGTTGCCGGAACATTTGCGCGAGCTGCTGCGCGCCGTGGATTTCGACCCGGCGCAAGTCGCGACGATCTCGTTGTCGCTGGACGCGCCGGCGATGTCCGGCCTGGCGCGCGCCTGTACGATGGTGCGCGGCACGATGGGGCGCCTGCGTACCCGGCTAGCGGCCTGGCGAGCGCCGCGCGGTTATCTCTCGGACAACGGTGCCGGCAGGCGGGTAGTGGCGTTGCAATCGCCACCGGCAGACTCGTTGTTGCGCGAGCAGTTTTGCGAAGGCTTCGATCACCAGGACAGCTTTTCCGTGCACGTGTCGGCGTCCGAAGCACCGGGTTTCGACGCCGATCGCATGCTCGAGGCCTTGCTGGACGGGTTCCTGCTCAATCGCTCGCCGGTGGTGTCGCGTTTGATGGGTCTGCGCAACTTGCTGGTGCGCCCCCTGGGGCTGCGGACTTCGCCATTGGGTTGCCCGGTGTCTTCGTTGTTGTCGCCGGAGGCGCCGTCGTTGTTCGCCGGTCGATTCCCGGTGCTCGGCCAGCGCAGCGCCGCCGACGGCGCTTTTTCTCAGGTCGTTCTCGGCGCCGACGACAAGCACTTGGCGTTCCGTTCCTGCGCCGGCGTTCGACGCATGTGCGACGGTGAGCTCGTCTTCACGCTCGGCACACGTGTGCTCTACCGCAATCTCTTCGGTCGCTTCTACATGTGGGTCATCGATCGCGTGCACCGCAGCTACGTATCGCCGACGATGCTGCGCATGGCGGTGGACCACGCGCTGGCGTCGACGCTGCGCGAAAGTCCGCGACTGAGATCCCTTGACCGCTAGGGGCATGGCCGGCGAACGGAAGGCCGTTCGCCGGCAGAACGACTCAGTGTCGTGTGCCCTTGCCGCCCGGTTTGCAGGGTGCGGGGCTCATTTCGACCGACAGGCTGAAGCTGCGCTGTTCGTTCGGGGCCATCGCGCCGACGCCGACGAGGCGTCGTGCGATTTCGTCGCCGCGCTGGTTGCGGATCGACACGACCACCGTGTATTCCCAGGACTGTCCGTCGTCGGGATGCACGAGGTTGCCTTCGATGTGCAGCGGCGTGGCGGTCGCGACCGGCGCTTTGCCGGCGGGATCGAAACGCAGGTGGTGACGGCAGGCGGGGCAGACCGTCGCGCTTTCGAGCACGGTTTCCTTACAGTGCGCGCACTCGCGGGTCGCCCCGGGCGTGCCGGGGCGGGGGGCGCTCATGACGCGGCGCCGGATTCCAGCCCGCCGCTGTGCACGGAGAGCTTGCCGTTGCCGTTGGTGGCGGAAGACTTTGAGGACTTGTCGTCTTCCCAGCCGAACACGGCGTTGCCGCGCATGCGCGCGCCGGGAGCGACGGTGAGCGTGCCGGCTTTCACGTCGCCGGCGATCACGCCGCTCGATTGCAGATCGACGCGCACGGCGCCTTCGATGTTGCCTTCGAGTTCGCCGGCGATCATGACCTTGTTCGCGCGCACGCCGCCGGTGACCTTGGCGCCGGCTTCGATCGTCAGGTCGCCCTGCACGTTGACGTCGCCCTTGAACTTGCCGGCGATGCGCACGCTGCCGCCACCTTCGATCTTGCCTTCGATGGTGATGTCGGATGCGATCACCGATTCCTTGCGCACGGCCTGGGGTTCGGCATAGGAAACCGGCGAGGGCGAGTCGCTGCGGGCCGGCGTATCGAATTTTGCGGGTTCGCGATTCTCGGGCATGGCGGCAGTGCTCGGTTTGGCGGAAGCGTTGTCTTTCCAGAGGGACATAGGGGGATGTCGGCGAGTGGGGGCATTTGAGGCTAGCAGCTTCCGTTGACAAGCAGAAATCCCGGATTCAGTTATCGGTCAGGTACCGGAACGGGGATGCCGCGGCGGGCTGAACCGGCTATCTTTCGCCAACCTTGCATGGAGGATTCCCGGATGCGTTCGACCCGACTTGCCCCCTTGTTCCTGCTCTGCCTGGCCGGCTGCGCCAGCGACGGCATGCGCCCCGGCTGGACCGGCGATGGCGCCGAGCCATTCGACGGGGCCAGAGACGCCTGCCGGGCGCAGGCCGATGCGATTCCCGCCGCGTCCGAGCGCGAAAAAGCCTTTACCGCCTGCATGGAGGCGCGCGGCTGGCGCCGGCTCGGGCAGTAGGAAGAACCATGCCCGGTCTGGAGAAATTCCAGTGCGTGCATTGCGGCGCCGGCCGCTTTCACGAAGACGCTGAGGGATTGCTGCACTGCAGCTACTGCCGCAGCACCTACCGGCGCAAGCCTGACGAAGGTCCAAAGCTGATCATCGGCTCGGGCGCGAACGTGGTGATCGGCCGCGGCGGTCGGGTCCAGGTCGGCGGCAGCGTGCAGGTCGAGGAGGGCGCCCATCTGGAAGTGCAGGGCGAGCTTGAGCTGGTGGCTAGGGCGCGCCCGGGGTTCCGGCGATGAATCGCTCGCACCAGGAGACTGCCCTTGATGGCTGAAGCCCGGCGGGCCGAAGCGCGTTACCTGGCCAGTCGCTGCCCCGCCTGCGGTACGCCGAAAATGCGCCCCTCGGCAACGGCCTATGTCTATTGCGATGCCTGCGGCGCGCTGGCCGATTACGACTTCCGCAAAGCCTGCGAGCAGCCGATGCGGCTGCCCGGGCCGGTGTACCGGAGCTTGCAGGAGCGGCTGGCGCCGAAGCTGGCGAAAGCGCAGGCCGCTGGCGACCGCGACGCTTACCGGAAGATCCAGTTGCAGTTGTTCGATGCCTGGGTGACGGCCTGCCCGAACTCGGTGCCGGTACGGGTCGGCGACCCCGAATACCGAAGGGCCTATGTTGCGCATCTGGCCGAAGCCGCCGTGTTCTCGACCTTCGATGCCGAAGCGATCCGCCTGAGCGAAGCGATGAATGCCGCGATCGCCGAGTTGCAATGGACGGCGGGCGCACAGGGCGCCGCGCAGGTCGGCGCGGCGAGCTTCGAGAAGCTGTACCGGACGGTGCACGCCAGTCTGCTCTACATGACCTCGGATGCGGTGCTGTCGCAGCTGCCGCCGCATCCGGACGAGGCCTCCGCCGCCCTGCAGCTGCGCATGTCGCAGGCCATGTTCGTGCAGGGTTGGCTGCCGTATCTGGACGAAGGGAGCGTGCAGCGCCTGCTCGAACGCACCGGTCTGGCGCAGGAATACCTGCGCGGAGAACCCGCGCAGGCCGGCAGCGCGCATTGCGGCCATTGCAAGGCGGATGTGGTGGTGGTCGAGGGCGCACGCCGGGCGGTCTGCGAGACGTGCGGACACCGCCTGCTGCTCGACCGACGCATCGATTGCAACGGCTGCGGCGCCGACCTGCGGCTGGACGGCGGCGGGCAGCCGGTCCAGTGTCCGTATTGCCGGGCGCGCATCGAACGCATCGCGATTCCCTGGTCGTCTGCCTTGTCCGGGTGAAACTCCCGCCACCCGTTTGCCCTAACATCCCTTCTCCCGGCGCGGCCCGCCGTCCGGTATTCATCGCAAAGGAAAGGCCATGAGCATCCTCAATTTCGCCAAGGGCGAACTGCTCGAGATCATCGAGTGGACCGACGATTCCCGCGACACCCTGTCGTACCGCTTTCCGGACGACGACAAGGAAATCAAGAACGGCGCCCAGCTCATCGTGCGCGAATCGCAGCAGGTGCAGTTCGTCGCCGCCGGGCGGTACGCCGATGCCTTCGGCCCGGGCAAGCACACGCTGAAGACCGAGAACATCCCGATCCTGTCGACCCTGCTCGGCTGGAAATACGGTTTCGATTCGCCGTTCAAGTGCGACGTCTATTACGTCAACACCCGGCTGTTCACCGGTAACAAATGGGGAACCTCGAATCCGGTGATGATGCGCGACAAGGACTTCGGCATCGTCCGGATGCGCGCGTACGGCACGTTCGACTTCCAGATCGTGGAGCCGAAGCTCTTCCTGAAGGAGGTCGCAGGAACTGACGACCACTTCCGGCTGGACGAATTCAACGACACGATGCGCTCGCGCATCGTCAGCGTGTTTTCCGAGGCGCTGGCCACGGCCAATGTGCCGGCGCTGGACGTGGCCTCGCGCTATGCCGAGATGGGCGAGGCGCTGCTGCCGATCATCAATCCGGCCTTGACCTCCAGGTACGGCCTGGAAATCGCCAGCTTCGTGCTCGAGAACGTCTCGATGCCGGCGGAAGTCGAGCAGGCCATCGACAAACGCTCGAGCATGGGCGTGATCGGCAACCTCAACGACTACGTGAAGTACCAGATGGGCCAGTCGATGACGATGGCGGGCGAGGGCGGTGGTGCCGGTACGGCTGCCGCGCAGATGGGGCTGGGCTTCGGCATGGCGCAGGAGATGTTGAAGGGCATGCAGCAGCAGGCGCCTGCGGCGACATCCGCCACTCCCGAGGTATTGACGCCGGAACGGGCGGCGCAGCTGCTCGGCGTATCGGTCGAGGACGTGATGGCATCGATCACCGCCGGCGATCTGAAGGCCCGCAGGATCGGCAATGCCTGGCGCATCGCCAAAAGTTCGCTGGACGAATTCCTGCGCGGATGAAGACCGCTGCCGCTGCGGCCAGCCGGCGCGGCTAGCGGACGATTCTCGTCGCAGCCCGCATCCGATCCGCCCTCCGCCGCCGTAACAGGGGTGGGCGGAACCCGCCCGGATGAGGCGACGCATGTCCCTGCACGAACAATTGCTGCGCTGGCAGGCGTCGCTCGGCGCCAGCGGCCGGACCGACATCGCCGGCATCGTGCATCGCTATGGCCGGCTGATGAAGGACAACGGCGTGGACCTGGGGCGCGCCACGCTGGCCCTGTTCACCCTTCATCCGCAGATCCAGGCCCTGCGCTATGTCTGGCATGACGATGAGCGCGATCCGGGCCCGTTCCCGTCGCCGGCGTTGTTCCTGCGCCGCGTGCATCATCTGGATGGCTGCACGGTGGACGAGGCGATGATGTCGCATGGCGCCAAGGACACCGAGCCGTTCAAGCGCAGTCCCTTCTACCCGGTGATGATGGGCCTGCCGAAACTGCACTTCCGCCTCGAACGCGGGCGCAAGCACGAGTACCCGATCCTGGACGACCTGGCCGAACAGGGCGCGACGCATTACCTCGTCTATCCCTTGCCTTGCGTTGACGGCCAGATGAGCCTGGTGACGCGCGCGCCGGGCGGATTCAGCGACGAAGCCATCGACTTCATCGAATGTTCCCTGTCTTCGCTGGGCCTGTTGCTGGACGGTGCGATCAAGAACCTGATCCTCGATACCGTGCTCGATTGCTACGTCGGCAGTTATCCGGGGCAGGAAGTGAAACACGGCAAGATCCGGCCCGGCGACATGCTCGACCTGCAGGGCGCCATCTGGTTCTCCGACATCCGTGGTTATTCGACCGCCAGCCAGCGTTACGAGCCCGCCGAGTTCATCCGCCGGCTCAACGAGTACTACGAGTGCCTGGTGCCCATCATCTATGCGCACCAGGGCGAGGTGCTCAAGTTCATCGGCGATGCCGTGCTGGCCATCTTCGCCGACGCCGACCCGGACAACGAACGCCAGGCCTGCAGCAATGCCTATGCGGCGGCGCAGGCGGTCAACCGCGCGCTGGGCGAACGCGGCATCGAATTCGACCATGGCGTCGGCCTGCACGTCGGCCGTTTCAAGTTCGGCAATATCGGCAGCCTGCGCCGGATGGATTTCACCGTGATCGGCAACGACGTCAACATCGCCTCGCGCATCGAAGCGCAGTGCAGCGGGCACAAGCAGCGCCTGCTGATGAGCGAAGCCTTCATGCGCGAATGCGGCGCCGAAGCCGCCGAAGTGGCGCGGGTGACGCTGAAGAACATCGCCGGCGAGTTCCCGCTTTACGCGCCCGTCTAGGGTGGGGACGCGGCCCGCTCCAGCATCGCGGGCCAGCGCGCATCGCCGCGCAGCGGCTGCCACTCAGGATCGTTTCGCAGGTTTTCCTGGTCGCGCCCGCCGAGGCGCAGGCAGACGGCGAGTTCGGCGAAGGCCGCATCCATCGAATGGCGCAGACCTTCGATCTGGGCCAGGCGGCAATGCGCGGTCGGACGCTCGGGCGAAATGCGGATCGCCATCGCAAGCGCCGTCCGGGCGCGGTCCAGGTCGCCGTTTCCTTGCTGGGCCCGCGGCAGGTAGGAGGCGGTTGCCGCGTAGAGGCTTTGCAGCAGACGGGTGGCCGAATCCGCCGTGCGCCGATCCGCATCCAGCGCTTGCGCCTGCAGGCGCGCGACGCGCAGCTCGGTCAAGCTGCGTTCGACGTCCGGCGGCGCTTGCCGTCGGCCATCGATCACCCGTGTGTTGTAGCGCGTCACCCAGGCGTTGAACGTGCGCAGGTAACGCTGCTCCTCGCCGCGCAACTTCTTCTCCTGCGCAAGAAGGGCGCGGGTGCCTTCCTCGTCGAACAGCGCCGAAGCCGCACGGCGCTCGGCGCCGACGTCGCGCAAGCCGTCGAAGTCGCGCACCAATTGGTCCAGGTGTCGCCAGCGGTCGGCGGCATCGCGGATTGCCTCGGCCTCGGCGCGCGCGCCGGCCAATTGTCGGTCGATCCAGGCCTCGTCGCGCTCGACGAGGCCGCTGCGCATCGCCATCAACTCGAGCCAGTCGATCGCGACGCTGAAGCCGTCCGCCGACGGCCAGCCATGGCCGCCCTCGAAAACGGCCAAGCGATGCGGCGAGCCGTTCCGGCGCAGGTCGTCGTCGAGCTCGTGCATCTCCTGGAAATTGAAATCGTGGTAGGCAGTGATGCCGTAGAACGCGGGTGCGTCCTTGTCGAGACGGCCGAGTTCGGGAGGGCGCCCACCGGCGGCTCCGATCAAGCCCGCGACCAGGCCATGCAGTTGCTTTTCCACCACCCAAAGCGTCTTGGACGTTCCCGACATGCCGGCGAGATACAGGCGCTTCGGGTCGTAGGGGTAGTGCTCGCCGGTTTCCTTGAGCAGGGCCTGCAGGGCTTCGACGGTGATCGCTTCTTCGTCGTCGCTGCGGCTCTGCCGGGAGCTGATGAGGATCCAGCCATGATCTGCGGCGCCGGCCCGCGCCATTTCCAGGGTCTGTTCGCTGCGGCCGCGCGGATCGAGCAGGATCAGCACGGGCCAGCGGCGACGCGCGTCGTAGTTGGGCGGCAGGTAGAGACTGTAGTGCTGATTCGGATCGGCGCGGGTCGCGAGATCGGCGACGATGCGTTCGGGAACCGGGGTCGCGGGCGGCGCTGCGAGGCAGGCGGCCGAGAGCAGGCCGCCCAGGAGCGCAGCCATCAGGCGGACGTCGAGGCGACGGATCGGCGTTTTCGAGCTCACGTCAGCGCTTCTGCGAGGAATAGACCTTGTTGGCGATCTTCCATTCGCCGTCGACTTTCAACAGCACGAAGAAGTCGGTGACGACGGCGTTGGGAAAGGTCAGGGTGGCGCGCGCAGTGCCGGCGCTGCCGTTGATCTCGACGCTGTCGATGCGGCGCGTGCGTTGCGCTTCGTCCGCTGCCGGCTTGCCGTTGAAGCGCGAAATGTATTCGTCGGCCGTCCAGGAAACGAAATGCCCTTCGCGCATTCCTTCGATATGGGCCGTGGGAAGGAATGCCGCACGCATATAGGCGGGGTCGCCGGTGGCGTGGCCCTGCAGATAGGCCTCGATCGGCTTGCGGGCGAGTGCGGCTTCGTCGGTCCCGGGCTCGCCGGCCAGGGCATGGGCGCCGAGCGCGAGCGCGGCCGCGGGCAGCAGGGCGTGCAGCAGAGTCTTGCGCAGCGCGGGCAGGTTCATGGCGTGTCCTCGGGCGTCAATGGCCCGAGCATCGGCTGCCCCTGGCGGCGGGGGATGTGCCATAGGTTGGGTGCAACGGATACGCGCCTGACCGCGTCCATCGCGCATGACCGCTTCCTGGAGTTTTCCCGTGACCCGACGATTGATTTCACTGGCCTTCGCCGCCCTCGCCCTGTTCGGCGGTGAGAGTCGCGCTCAAGGCCCGACGCCGCCCGCCGATTACGACGGCCGCGGCAATACCTATGTCGTGCGTATCGACGAAGGCGCCAGTCGCGCCGAGATCGAGGCCGACGTCTGGCTGCCGACGAACAGCCTCGCGATGTTCGGCGTATTGCCGACCTCGACGCACGCCAACGGCCAGGCCGATTTCATCCGGGGGCTCAAGGTCACCGGAACCGACGGCCGCGTGCTGTCGATCAAGGACCTGGGCGAGGGCGACTACGAACTCGGCGGCCAGGGGCGCGTGCGCCTGCGTTACGACATCGCGCTCGAACACGACCAATACGACTGGCCTGCCGGCATCGAGGAAGTGGCCTATCACACCGACGAAGGCCTGATGGCGACCGGCTATGCGCTGGTGCTGGCGCCGGGCGAGGCGATGCAAGGCGCCATCGACATCCGCTTCGAACTGCCGAAGGGCTGGAAAGCCCAGACCCCGTGGGAGTCCCGCGGCGAAAACCGTTTCACCGTGCCGAATCGGCGCGAGCTGCTGAACAACGCCTTGTTCTTCGGCACCGCGCCGGCCGAAACCCTGGACGTGGGCGGCGTGCGGCTGACCCTGGTGCTGGGCAAGCGCTATCGGGCCAGCAAGGACCTGTTCGTCGAGCTGCTGTCGAAGCAGATGGCCAGCTATCGCGAGATCTTCGGCGCCGATCCTCTGTCGAAGCGTTATCTGATCATCGTCAACCAGGGCCGCGACGATGGCGGCGCCTATGCCTCGAGTTTCAGTCAGCTCATCGGCGGCGATGCCAGCGCCGACAACCGCCTCGGCTGGGGTTATGTCATGGCGCACGAGCTGCTGCATTTCTGGAACGGCCTGTCCTTGACGCCGACGGACGCGCGCGAGGAATGGCTGAAGGAAGGCTGGACGGACTACCTCACCGTGACCACGCAGGCGCGAAACGGCCTGGTGGACCAGAACCGCTTCCATTGGCGCCTGGAGAACATCGCCCGGCGCTATCTCTTCGCACGCCACGGTCAGCACCTCGGCATGTCGGTGCGCGACGCCGGGGCGGACAAGCAGCCGAACCGCGAACTGATCTATGGCGGCGGCTCGCTCACCGGTTTCGCCTTCGACGTGGAACTGCGCAAGGCCTCGCAGGGAAAGGTGGGATTGCCCGAGCTGATGCGTTCGCTGTACGCCGAGTTCGGCAAACCGGGCCGGACCTACGCGCTGGCGGACGTGGAGCGCCACGCCAAGGCGTTGACCGGCAAGGACTTCCGCGACTTCTTCGCCCGGGCGGTGGAGAGCACCGAGTATTTCGACGCCCGTCCCTGGTTCGAGGACGTGGGCCTGCGCCTCGACAACTATCTGTTCGACGAGTCCTACGTCCGTCCCAGTCCCGACGCGACCGCGGCGCAGAAGCAGCGTTTCCGGGACATCTTCGGTACGCAGGTCGCGGCGCCCTGATCCAGGGGCGGCCGGACCGGCGACCGGAGCCGGCCAGCCCTGGCTGAGCACGGCCGTTCTTCACGCGAACGGCCGTTGCCTTGCGTATGCTGGGAACGCCCGGGTCCCGGGCGTGCACTGCCTGGCACCGGGGGGAGCCGCGTGCGGAGATTCCTGCAGCGAATGCGCACCGATTTCCAGCTGGCGATCATCACGTCGCTGGGGTTCTGCGCCGTTCTCGGCATCGTTCCTTTCTCGATCTACCGTTTCCTGTCGGGCAACACCTTCGCCGGCATCATCGACCTGGTCATCAGCGCCGGCATCGTCGTCGCGGTCGCCAATGCCTGGCGCAGCGGCAACGTCAAACGCGCGGGCCTGCTGCTGTCCATCGTCAATACCGCGGGCTGCCTGCTCAGCGCCAGCGTGCTCGGTCCGCCCGGGCAGTACTGGATGTACCCGGCCCTGGTCGGGAACTTCCTGCTGCTGGGCCGTAACCAGGCGCTGTTGTTGACCGCCAGCGCCCTGATCTTCCTCACGGTGCAAGGCAAGGCCTACGACTCGCGCCTGCAACTGGTGATGTTCCTGGTATCCGCGTCGGTGACGAGCATGATCGCCTTCGTGTTCGCGTCGCGCACCGAAACGCAGCGCCAGCAGCTCGAAGCGCTGACGACGCTCGACCCCTTGACCGGCACCGGGAACCGCCGCGCGATGGTGCGCGAGCTGCAGTTGGCGGTGGAAAGCTTCAAGCGCGAGGGTTCGGTCTTCGGCCTGGCGATGCTCGACCTCGACCATTTCAAGCAAGTCAACGACAAGCACGGGCATGAGCGCGGCGACGGCGTCCTGGTGGATTTCGCCGAGCTGATACGGAAGAACACCCGCAAGGTCGATCGTTGTTTCCGCTTCGGCGGCGAGGAGTTCGTGCTGCTGATGCCTGGCACCGATGCCGAGGGGCTGCGCGTGATCGATTCGCACCTGCGCGAATACATCGCCGACAAACTGCGTTGCTGCGGCGAGCAGGTCACGGTCTCGATCGGCGCCGCGGCCCTGCGCAAGGACGAAGACTGGCAATCCTGGCTGGCGCGCGCCGACGCGGCCTTGTACTGTGCCAAGCACGAAGGCCGCAATTGCACGGTCGTGGATGCCTGATCCCGCATGATGCTCCATCGAGTTTTTCTGGCCGCCGTCGCGATGCTGGGGCTGGCCTCGCCGGGTGCCGCGCATGAAGGCGCGGCAGCGATCGCCGATGCGCCCTATGTGCTGGTGTTGGGCGTGGCCCAGGACGGCGGTGCGCCGCAGGCCGGCTATCCCGACGAGCCGGGTTGGAAGGATCCGTCGAAGCGTCGGCTAGTCGCCAGCCTCGGCCTGGTCGATCCGGCCACCGGCCAACGTTGGATGTTCGACGCCACGCCGGATTTCCCGGAACAGTTGCAGTGCCTGGATACGGCGCAGAAGCCGAAGTCGCGTCCCGGCCTGGACGGCATCTTCCTGACGCATGCGCATATCGGCCATTACACCGGCCTGATGTTCCTCGGTCATGAGGTCATCGGCGCGCGCGAAACGCCGGTCTGGGCGATGCCGCGCTTTCGCAAGTTCCTCGAAGACAACGGGCCCTGGCAGCAACTGGTGAAGTACAAGAACATCGTGTTGCAGCCGCTGGCGGCCGATACGGCGGTGGTGCTGAACGATCGGCTGCGCGTGACCGCGATTTCGGTTCCGCATCGGCAGGAATACTCCGAAGTCGTCGGCTACCGCATCGAAGGGCCGACGCATTCCGTGCTGTTCATCCCCGACATCGACAGCTGGACGCAGTGGGATGGCGAGGGCAGGCGCATCGAGGACGAGATCGCCCGGGTCGATGTCGCTTATCTCGACGGCACTTTCTACGCCAATGGCGAAATCCCCGGTCGCGACATGAGCGGGTTCCCGCATCCGTTCATCAGCGCCAGCCTGGCGCGTTTCGCTTCGTTGCCGCCCGAACAGCGCGCCAAGGTCCGCTTCATCCACCTGAACCACACGAACCCGGCGCTCTGGTCGGGTACCGAGGCGCGGCGCGCCATCGAGGCCGCCGGTGCGCGTGTGGCCGAGGAGGGCGAGCGGGTCGGTTTGTAGCTCGCATTCGCCGCCGAATTTCGTGAGAATGCGCTCAAACCACGAAAACGGAACAACGATGAGCGAAGCCCTCGCCGCCGGCAGCACCGGCAGCGGCCGCATGCCGCGCCAGATCCCCTACATCATCGGCAATGAGGCCTGCGAACGCTTCAGCTTCTACGGGATGCGCAACATCCTGGTGCAGTTCCTCGTCAGCAGCGTCATCCTGGCCTATGTGCCGGAAGCCGACCGCGAGGGTGCGGCGAAGGACATCTTCCACAGTTTCGTCATCGGCGTGTATTTCTTCCCGCTGCTCGGCGGTTGGCTGTCGGACCGTTTCTTCGGCAAGTACAACACGGTGCTGTGGTTTTCGCTGATCTACTGCGCCGGCCACGCCTGCCTGGCGATGT
>CAYWHO010000003.1:22537-29223 GCA_964458195.1 uncultured Arenimonas sp. | reverse complement strand
CCGCGCTTCGGCAGAATGGACCGCTCTCACGCCGCACGAATCAGCGCATGCAAGGCAAGTTCAGCATCAATCATTGGTCGGCCTTCGCTCCGGGACTCGAAACCCGCGACGACTGGCTGGCATGGGCGGAGCAACCGAGCCTGCCTTCCGGCGAGGCGATGCCGGCCCTGGCCGAGATGCCGGCGATGCAACGCCGTCGCGTCGAACGGCTCGGGCGCATGGCCCTGCAAGTGGCCTGGTGGTGCCAGGAAGCCGGGGACGCGAACCTGCCGCTGGTGTTCGCTTCGCGCCACGGCGACTTGTCCCGCACCTACCAGATGCTGCGCGAACTCGCGCAAGACCAACTCCTGTCGCCGACGCACTTCGGGCTGTCGACGCATAACGCGATCGCTGCGCAATACAGCATCGCTCGCGCGTTGACGGGCAACTACCTGGCCGTGTCGGCCGGCGTCGCCACGGTCGAGGCCGGCATGGTCGAGTGCCTGGGCCTGCTGGGCGATGGCGCCGGCGAAGTGCTGCTGGTCGTCTATGACGAGCCGATTCCTTCCGCCTACGCCCAGTACATCGACGAAGCCCAGTGCGGCTTCGCTTGGGCTGCACGTCTGCAATCGGCGAGTGCATCGAAGCCTGCCTACAGCCTTGCCATGGCGGAAATCCGCACGGAGGCGCCGGCGCCTGCGGCCGGGCCGTTGCCGCACGGGCTGGATGTCCTGCGCTTTTTCCTTTCCGGCGACGCGTCCTTGTGGCTGGACGAGGGAGCGCGTCGCTGGCATTGGCAGCGTCATGCTTGAGCGACTCAACTACGGCTGGCGCGTCTTCGCCACGGGTTTCAGTTTTCTTAGCTTCGGCCTGGGCGGACTGATCCTGTGGCTGCTGGTGTTCCCGGTCCTGTCGCTGCTTGTGCGGGACCGGATCGTGCGGGGACGTTGGGCGCGTCGGATCATCCGGCGCAGTTTCTCGGCTTTCGTCGAACTGATGCGGGTCATGGGGGTGCTGACGTACGAAATCCGCGGCGCCGAACGATTGCAGCGGCAGGGCCTGCTGATCCTGGCCAACCATCCGACCCTGATCGACGTCGTTTTCCTGGTATCCCTGGTGCCCGAGGCGGACTGCGTGGTGAAGTCGCGCCTCGCCCGCAACCCCTTTACCCGGGGCGCCATCGGCGCGACCGGCTACATATGCAACGACAGTGGCAGCGGCCTGGTCGAGGACTGCATCGCCTCGGTCCGTTCAGGCAGGAATCTGATCATCTTCCCCGAAGGGACCCGGACGCCGCGGACGGGGCCGGCCAGCCTGCAGCGCGGGGCCGCGAATATCGCGGTCAGAGGTGTGCTGGACATCACACCCGTGATGATCCGCTGCAGCCCGCCGACCCTCTCGAAAGGCGAAAAATGGTATCGTATTCCTTCACGTCGGTTTCACATGTCCCTGGAAATCCGGGACGACCTGCCAGTGACCCCCTACCTGGCGGGAACGTCCGAGGCTCTGGCAGCCCGGAAATTGACGGAATTCCTGACTGACTATTTCGACCTGGAGCGGGCGGATGCAAGCGCTTGAAGCGGAAATCAAGGATCTCATCATCCATTCGATGTCCTTGGAGGACGTGAGCGCCGACGATATCGACCCGGCCGCACCGCTGTTCAACGAAGGCCTCGGCCTGGATTCCATCGACGCGCTCGAGCTTGGCCTCGCGCTGCAGAAGCGCTATGGCGTTTCCCTGTCGGCCGATTCCGAGGATACGCGCCGTCATTTCGCCAGCGTGCAGGCGCTCTGCGCCTTCGTCGCCGCCAACCGCAAGCAGTAAGGCCCGTTCGGGCCCGCAGAAGCCAGCCGCCATGACCAAGGAACAACTCTTCCAGCGCATCGTTTCGATCCTGCACGACACCTTCGGTATCGAACCGTCGCGCGTCAGTCTCGAGGCGAAGCTCGGCGAAGATCTCGATATCGACAGCATCGACGCCGTCGACCTGATCGTGCAACTCAAGCCGCTGATCGGCAGTACGCTCAAGCCCGAAGCTTTCCGCTCGGTGCGCACCGTCGCCGACGTGGTCGATACCGTGCACGGCATGATGCAGAGCGGCGTCGAAGCGCATAGCGGGGTCTGATGCGTGTCCTGCGGACGGGGCTGATCTGGCTGCTGACGCTGCTTTACCCGCTCGTCATCTACCTCGGCATCGGAAAATTCGAACCGCGCTGGCTCGCGCTGTTCCTGCTTGTCCTCGCCACCGGACGCGCGCTGGTCAGTCGCGACAGGATCTGGCACGTCGCCGCCGCGGGCGCGGCGGTGCTGGTGGTTTTCAGCTTTCTCGCCAACCATGCCTTGCCGCTGAAGCTCTATCCCGTGCTGGTGAGCCTGGCGATGCTCGCGCTGTTCGGCTACAGCCTGTTCTTCCCGCCGTCCGTCATCGAGCGCCTGGCGCGCCTGCGCGATCCAGAACTGCCCTCGTTCGCGATCGCCTACACGCGGCGCGTCACCCAGGTCTGGTGCGGCTTCTTCCTGATCAATGCCGGCATCGGCCTGTTTACCGCGCTCTGCACGAGCGACGCCGTTTGGGCGCTATACAACGGGTTCATCGCCTACGTGATGATGGGCCTGCTGTTCGTCGGCGAGTGGTTCGTGCGCCAGCGCGTGCGGCGAGCAGCGGGTCATGGCTGAGATCCGTTTTCCGCTCGCGCGATGGATGTCCGCGGCCGCGACCCGGCCGGGCGCGATCGTGGCGACGACGCATGGCCGCAAAGTCACGGCCGCGGAGTTTCGCCAACAGGTGCTGCATTGGCGACGCCGATTCCTTGCCAGCGCCGGCTCGCGCGTCGCGATCCATGGCGAGGATGCGCTGGCCTTCGCGCAGGCGCTGTTCGGCGCCTGGCACGCCGGTTGGCAGGTCGTGCTTCCCGCCGACGGATTGCCGGCGACCTGCGAAAGGTTGCGCGCGCATGCCGATGCTTTCGTCGGCGATTTTCCCGCGCACCTGCCGACGCTGGCCGTGGCCGCGACCCCGGCCGCCCCGGAAGAGCCGGGCGAGCTCGATCCCGAAGCGACGCAGTTGCTGCTCTTCACCTCCGGCTCGACCGGCGAACCCATTGCCGTACGCAAACGATTGCAGCAACTGGAGTCAGAACTGCAATCTCTGGAACGATGCTTCGGCGAGAGCCTGGGCGATGCGACGGTCGCCGGTACCGTTTCCCAGCAGCATATTTATGGACTGCTGTTCCGCGTGCTGTGGCCCTTGGCCGCCGGCCGCACGTTTCGCGCCGAGCGCCTGGCCACGCCGGAGCAGATCGCGAGGGCAGGCGAGGGCGCGATGGCACTGGTCGCCAGTCCCGCGCACCTCAAGCGCCTGCCCGACAGTGTCGACTGGACGCGCCTGCGTTCGAGTCTCGCCGGCGTGTTCTCCTCGGGTGGGCCATTGTCGGCGGACGCCGGCCGGGACGTTCAGCGATTGTGGGGCGTATCGGCGAAGGAAGTATTCGGAAGCACCGAAACCGGCGGCATCGCTTTTCGTGCCGGCGCCAACACGGGCTGGACGGCCTTGCCGGGTGTCGAGTGGCGCATCGTCGAGGAACATCTGGAAGTGCGTTCGCCGCATCTCCCGGACACCGCCTGGTGGCGCTGCGCCGATCGCGCGCAAGCCAAGGACGAAGGGTTCGAGCTGCTCGGCCGCAGCGACCGCATCGCCAAGATCGAAGAACGGCGCATTTCGCTCAGCGCCATCGAGACCTGCCTCAACGAAGACAGTCTCGTCGCCGAAGCGCGCGTGCTCGTGATGCAGGGCGCGCGCAGTTTCGTGGCTGCGGTAGCGGTGCTCTCGCCTGAGGGGCGCCAACTGTTGGCGAGCGAAGGCAAACGCGCCGTCTCGGCGCGACTGGCGATGCGCTTGCGCGATTCCGTCGACGCGACCGCCTTGCCGAAACGATGGCGCTTCGTCGATGCCTTGCCCACCGACGCGCGCGGCAAGTGCACCGAACGGTCGCTGCGAGACTTGTTCCGTGCGACGCGCCCGCCGGTGGTGTCGCAGCGCAAAGAAGCGGACAGCGCCGAGTTCGAGTTGCGCATTCCGGCCGAATTGGCCGTGTTCGACGGCCATTTCCCGGGAACGCCGGTCGTGCCCGGCGTCGCCCTCGTGGACTGGGCCATTCATTTCGGGCGATCGAGTTTCGCGATTCCCGCGCTGTTCCGGCGGGCGGACGTGCTGAAGTTCCAGGCACTGATCCGCCCCGATACCGCCTTGCGTCTGCATCTGGACTGGCGCGCCTCGGACGCGACGCTTTCGTTCCGCTACGACTCCGCGTTGGGGTCGCATGCCAGCGGTCGATTGCTGTTCAAGGCGGCCGAGGCATGAGCACGATGCCGGGCAAGCCGGGCTTCAGGCCTATCGTCGTGATTCCCGTTTACAACCACGGCGAAGCCATCGGCCACATGGTCGATGGCGTGTTGGCGCAGGGGCAATCCTGCCTGCTGGTGGACGATGGTTCCGAAGCAGGTTGCGCGGCCGTGCTCGATCGTCTGACGAGCGATCGTCCCGACCGCGTGCTGCTGCTGCGCCTGGCGCAGAACCAGGGCAAGGGCGGGGCGGTCATGGCCGGCTTGCGCGAAGCGTTCGGCCACGGCTACACGCACGCGGTGCAGATCGATGCCGACGGCCAGCACGATCCGGCCGATATCCCGGCCTTCCTCCGTGACGCAGAAACGCATCCCGACGCGGTGGTGATCGGTCGGCCGATCTACGACGAGTCCGTGCCGAAAGGCCGGCTGTACGGTCGCTATGCCACCCATGTATGGGTCTGGATCAATACGCTTTCGTTGCAGATCCGCGATTCGATGTGCGGATTCCGCGTCTATCCGCTGGCGCCGACCGTCGCCTTGATCGATCGCGTCCGGATCGGGCGACGCATGGACTTCGACAGCGAGATACTGGTGCGCCTGCATTGGCGCGGCATGGCGATGCTCAACCGCGCCACGCGCGTGACCTATCCGCTCGACGGCGTGTCGCATTTCGACGTGCTGCGCGACAACCTGCGTATCTCCCGCATGCACGCCAGGCTTTTTTTCGGAATGCTGGTCAGGTTGCCCCTGCTGCTCTGGCGCAAGGCGATGCCGGCATGAGCGCACAGCACTGGGCCGGCATCGGCGAGAGCACCTTCGTGTTCGGCATCCGTTTCCTGGTTGGCGTGCACCGCTGGTTCGGTCGCGTACCGTTCCGGTTGTGCCTCTACCCGGTGATCTTCTGGTACTGGGCGACGCGCCCGTTGGCCCGGCGATCCTCCGCCGAATACTTGGAGCGCATGCAGTCCTCGCGCGGCGTATTCTCCGGTGCGCCGGGTTTCGGCCTGCAGTTCCGCCATCTGTTCCGCTTCGGCGAGACGCTGTTGGACAAACTGCTGGCGATGAGCGGGCGATACCGCGTGGACAAGCTCGTTTTCGAGGGGCACGAGTCCATGCTGACGGCGAGCGCGCAGGGCAGGGGCGGCCTGCTGATTACCGCGCACATGGGTTGCCTGGAACTGCTGCAGACCGCCGCCGAACATCGCCAGGGCCTGCGCATCACCATCCTGGTGCATACCGCGCATGCCGTGCGCTTCAACCGCATTTTGCAGCGGCTCAATCCGGACAGTCCGGTGCGCCTGATCCAGGTCACGGATTTTTCGCCGGTCACGGTGATGATGCTGGCCGATCGCATCGCCGCCGGGGAATTCGTCGCCATCGCCGGCGATCGCGTTCCCGTGCACGGCGACCGCATCGTTCGCGCGCCTTTCCTCGGAAAGCAGGCGCCGCTTCCGATCGGGCCCTACCTGCTCGCTTCCCTGCTCGAATGCCCGGCCTATTTCATCAGCTGCCTGCAAGAGCATGGCCGCTATTGCGTGCGTATCGAGCCGATGGCCGAGCGCGTCGTGCTGCCGCGACGCTCGCGCGAAACGGCGCTGGCCGGCTACGCCGGGCAGTTCGCCGCGTGGATGGAGCGCCGGCTCGAAAAGGCTCCCTTGGAGTGGTTCAACTTCTTCCCGTTCTGGGACCAGGATTCTCATGTCCGTCAACACGCCTGATACCGATTCCGTCCTGGTCGACGGTCAACGCTTGTCCGTGCACGACGTGGTCGCCGTTTCCCGGCGCGAACGCGGCATCGCCCTGTCCACCGAGGCGGCGTTCCAGTCGCGCATCACGCGCGGCGCCGAACTGGTCGACCGCCTGATCGCCGAGGACGGCGTGGTTTACGGCGTCAGCACCGGTTATGGCGATTCGTGCACGGTCGTCATCCCGCCCGATCTGGTCGCCGAACTTCCGCACCATCTCTATGCCTATCACGGCTGCGGCCTGGGACGTTTTCTCGATGCGCAGGAAACGCGCGCCGTGCTGGTCGCAAGACTGGCTTCGCTCGCGCAGGGCAAGTCCGGCGTCAGCCTGGGACTGCTGCAACAAATCGAAGCCTTGCTGCATCACGATATCCTGCCACGCATCCCGGCCGAAGGATCGGTGGGCGCCAGCGGCGACCTGACGCCGCTTTCCTACGTGGCCGCCGTGCTTTGCGGCGAACGCGAAGTCAGTCTGGACGGCCAGGTCCTTGGTGCCGCCGAGGCGCTCGCCAAACACGGACGCAAGCCTTTGCGACTGCGACCGAAGGAAGGCCTGGCCATCATGAACGGCACGGCCGTCATGACGGCGCTGGCCTGCCTGGCCTGGCGCCGCGCCG
>CAYWHO010000003.1:6723-22525 GCA_964458195.1 uncultured Arenimonas sp. | reverse complement strand
TCTGTGCACGCGACTGACGGCGTTCAACGTGCTGGCCAGCGCCGGCAACGCCCATCATTTCGACGAGCCCTTGTTCGCGGTCAAGCCCCATGTCGGCCAGCAGCGCACGGCCGCACGCCTGCGCGACGACCTGAATTGCGAGCGCCCGACCCGCAACGACCAACGCCTGCAGGACCGCTATTCCCTGCGTTGCGCGCCGCACGTGATCGGCGTGCTGGAAGATGCCTTGCCGTTCTTCCGCGACACGATCGAGAACGAACTCAATAGCGCCAACGACAATCCGATCATCGATCCGGACCTGGAGTTGGTGCTTCACGGTGGCCATTTCTACGGCGGCCACATCGCCTTTGCGATGGATTCGCTGAAGAACCTCGTCGCCAATCTCGCCGATCTGATGGATCGGCAGATGGCACTGCTGGTGGATGCGCGCTACAACCACGGCCTGCCGGCGAACCTGTCCGGCGCGACAGGTCCGCGGGCGGCGATCAACCACGGGCTGAAGGCGCTGCAGATCAGTGCTTCGGCCTGGACGGCGGAAGCGCTGAAGCTGACGCTGCCGGCCTCGATCTTTTCGCGCTCCACCGAATGCCACAATCAGGACAAGGTCAGCATGGGCACGATCGCGGCGCGCGATTGCCTGCGCGTGCTCGAGCTGGTGGAGCAGGTCGCTGCCGCCTTGCTGATCACGGCGCGCCAGGGCATCGCCCTGCGTCAGCGCGTCCAGCCGGACCTGTCCATGGGCACGACGCTGACCGACATGTATGCCGATCTCAGCGCCCGCATCGAGCTGATCGAAGAGGACCGCGCGCTCGATCGCGAACTGGTCGCGCTGGTCGAAGCGATCCGGAGCGAAAGCTGGAGCCTCTATGAAGACTGACCTGGCCTGCGAGATCGAAGTGTCGCCGGCCTTCCACGATCTGGATCCGATGGTCGTGGTCTGGCACGGCCATTACCTGAAGTACTTCGAGCTGGCCCGCTGCGCCCTGTTGCAGAAGTTCGATTACGACTATCTGCAGATGAAGGCATCGGGCTATGTCTGGCCGATCGTCGACCTGCGCAGCAAGTACGTGCGCCCGGCGCGCTTCCAGCAAAACCTCCGGGTCAGCGCCCGTATCGTCGAGTGGGAAAATCGCCTGAAGATCGAATACCGCATCAGCGACGCCGAAACCGGCGAGACGCTGACGAAGGCGCATACGATCCAGGTGGCCGTCGCCATCGATAGCGGCGAGATGTGCTTCGTTTCGCCACCGGTACTGTTCGAGCGCCTGGGCGTGCCGGTGCCATGAAGCGCCTGCTGGCCATCTTGCTGCTTGTTTGCGGACTGTTTTGGCAGGCCGCGGCCCTGGGTGCGGATACCGCCCCGGGCGTGCGTGCGCGCCTGGTGCAGGCCGCGGTGTTGCGCGGCGGGTTCGAACAGGAAAAGCGCCTGCAGGGTTTCCGCAATCCTCTGCGATCGCAGGGCGACTTCATCCTCGCGCGCGATCGCGGCATCGTCTGGAATACCCGCAAGCCGTTCGCCTCTACCCTGGTGCTGGGCAAGGACCGGCTGCAAGCCCGGCAGGCCGATGGCCGCAAACAGGACCTCATCGCCGCGGGCAACTCGCAGGCGCTGGCGCTGGCCAACAGCCTGATGCTGGCGCTGGTGGGAGGAAACATCGATAGCCTGGCCGAATCGTTCGCCGTCAAGGAATCGCTGGGCAGCGACGGCAGTTGGACGTTGGTGCTGTTGCCGAAGCGCGGTCCCTTGCAGAAGGCCTTCCAGCGCATCGAGTTGCAGGGCGACCGCTACGTGCGACGCGTCCAGCTCACCGAGGCGCGCGGCGATCGGACCGAGATCCGTTTTTCCGGCATCAGCGATACGCCGGCGGCGCTGAGTCCGGACGAGGCGCGACAGTTTGATTGAGACGGGCGCCAGCGAGATCGGTTTGCGGCGGATCTGGGCTTGGGCGGCCTGGGGCTGGTTCTTGCTCGTGCTCGCGCTCGGCGTGCAGCAGTTCGGATTCTGGCGCGCGCCCGTCATCGACAGCGATGTCATGGCGTTGTTGCCGCAGGAGCAGCGCGATCCGTTGGTGAAACTGGCCGAAGACCGGATCGCCGCCGACGCCACCCGCCAAATCGTCGTGCTGCTCGGCACGGACGACTGGCAGGCTACGCGCGAAGCCGCCGCCGCCTTCCGGACATCGCTGGCGAACAATCCGGACCTGCGAGCGAAGAACGACGAGGGCGCCGCGGCCGCACTGGATTTTTATCGCCCCTATCGCGATCGACTGCTGACCGGCGAACAGCGCCGGCAGCTTGCGCTGGCCGACGTCGATGCCATCGCGCAGCGCTCGCTGGCGCGGTTGTTCGGGCCGGCGGGTGGCCTGACCGAATGGCGCGGCGATCCGCTCGACCTGTGGCTGCCCTGGTGGCAGGCACGGCTCGGCACTGGCGTGGGCGAGCGGGACGGATTGATCAGTCTTTCGCGTGAGGGCAGGGACTGGGCCTTGTTGCGCTATGAAGCCGCCTCCGCCTTCCGGCTCGACGGCGATGCCAGGATGCAGCTCGCGCTCGACGCGGCCGCGGCTTCGGCGCGGACGTCGGCCCCGGACGTGCAGGTTCTTTTCGCCGGGGTTCCCTTGCATGCGGAAGCCGCCGCCGTGCGCGCAAGCTGGGAGATGAACACGATCGGTCTCGGCTCCTTGCTGGCCGTGGTCGTGCTGATGTGGCTGGCCTTCCGCAGCCCGCTGCCGACGCTGCTGGTCGCTTTGTCGCTGCTGATCGGTACGGCGGCCGGCGTCGCCGTGACCGTGTGGTTGTTCGGCAGCATCCATTTGTTGACGCTGGTGTTCGGCGCCAGTCTCGTCGGCGTGGCCGAGGACTACGGCATCCACTATTTCGCCTGCCGGCAGGGACAGGAGCGGCGCTCGTCCTTCGGCCTGATGCGTTATCTGATGCCGGGCCTGTTCCTGGCCTGGGTCACCAGTGCCGTGGCTTATCTCGCGCTTGGCGCCGCGCCCTTGCCGGGTCTGCGCCAGATGGCGGTGTTTTCCACCGCCGGCCTTGCAGCGGCATTCGCGACAGTGGCGTGCTGGTTCCCCTGGCTGGATCGCGGACCGCGTCCGATCAGCCGCTTCGGCCGTTTTGTCGGGAATTCGTTGGTGCATTGGCCCCGCCTTGGCGGACGCGCATCGCTGGGCCTGACGCTGGCTGTGATGGTCCTGGGCCTGGTCTTGTTGCCGCGCCTGCCGTTTCGCGACGACCTGCGCAGCCTGCAAAGTTCGCCGGAGAGCCTCGTCGCGCAGCAGAAGCAGGTTTCCCGCCTGCTCGGTCTCGCCAGTCCGGCGCAGTTTTTCCTGGTGCGCGGCGACGACGCGCAGCAGGTGCTGGAGCGCGAAGAGGCGCTGAAATCCCGACTCGACCTGCTGATCGAACGACGACAACTGGCGGGCTACGAAGCCGTGTCTGACTGGGTGCCCTCATCGGCGCGGCAAAATGCCGATGCGGCATCGACCGCGCGGATCGAACGGGCCGTGCTCGACCGCGTCGGCGCGGCGATCGGCGACAGCATCGAACGACCGAGCTATGCGGCTTCCGAATTGCGGATCGAGGACTGGCTCGCGCAGCCGATATCGGAACCGCTGCGTTCGCGTTGGCTGGGTCAGACGCCGCAGGGCCGGGCCAGTGTCGTGATGCTCAAAGGCCTGGATGGCGCCAGCGATCTGGCGCGCCTGGCGAGCGAGGCAGGCCAGGTACCCGGCGTCCGCTGGATCGATCGCACCGCGGACATCTCCGCGCATCTCGGCCACTACCGTCGCCAGATGGCCGGGCTGTGGCTCGGCGGCCTGATCGCCGTCGCCATCGCCTTGTTCGTGCGTTACCGTCGCGACGCCTGGCGCGCCGTCCTGCCCACCGTGCTGGCGAGCGTCCTGAGCCTGGTATGCCTGAGCCTGCTCGGCGAATCGTTCCAGTTGTTCACCGTGCTGGCCCTGCTGCTGTTGCTCGGCATGGGCGTGGACTACGGCATCTTCCTGATCGAACACCAGAACGATGGCGCCAGTTGGTTGGCCGTGTCGCTGGGTGCCGCCAGCACCTTGCTCGCCTTCGGCCTGCTCGGATTGTCAGCCACGCCGGCTCTGCATTCCTTCGGCCTGACCTTGCTGCTGGGCATCGCCCTGGTCTGGGGCCTGTCCCCCTTGTTCCGACCAGGCGCGACGTCCGTTCACGCGACCGCATCCCCCTCCCTTCACGAATCGCACTGAGATTTCCGCATGCGTAGCGAAAACACCGAAATCCTGATCGTCGGCGCGGGCCCCGCCGGTTCCGTCGCCGCCGGGTTCCTGCGCCAGCAGGGCCGCAAGGTCCTGATGATCGAGCGCGAGCAGTTCCCGCGTTTCTCCATCGGCGAAAGCCTGCTGCCGCAGAGCATGGAGTACATCGAAGCGGCGGGCATGCTGCGCGATGTGGTCGAAGCCGGATTCCAGTACAAGAACGGCGCGGCGTTCGCCTGCGGCGACAAGCGCACCGAATTCGACTTCCGCCAGAAATTCTCCAAGGGCTGGGGCACCACCTACCAGGTGCAGAGGGCGACGTTCGACAAGGTGCTGGCCGACGCTGCAGAACGCGCCGGTGCGGAACTGCGTTATCGCCACGAGGTGATTTCGGTCGACGTCGCCGGCGACAAGCCCAGCGTGACCGTGCGCGGACCCGACGGCGGGGAATACCGGGTCGAGGCGGAGTTCCTGCTCGACGCCAGCGGTTTCGGCCGCATCCTGCCGCGGTTGCTGAAGCTGGAGAAGCCCTCCAACTTCCCGGCGCGCGGCGCCATCTTCACCCATGTGCAGGACGGCATGCCACTCGACGGCGACTTCGATCGCAACAAGATCCTGGTGACGGTGCATCCGAAGCACAGCGATGTCTGGTACTGGACGATTCCGTTCTCCAACGGTCGCTGCTCGCTCGGCGTCGTCGCCGAGGTCGATTTTCTCGCGCAGTATCCCGGCACGGAAACCGAGCGCCTGCGCGCCCTGGTCGCGGAAGATCCCGGTTTGTCGAGGCTGCTGGCCGGCGCGACCTGGGACACGCCGGCGCGCCAGATCGTCGGTTACTCCGCCAACGTCGAATCGCTCTGGGGCAAGAACTACGCGCTGCTTGGCAATGCCGGCGAATTCCTCGATCCGGTGTTCTCGTCCGGCGTGACCATCGCTTTCAAGTCCGCCAGCCTGGCGAGCGACTGCCTGCGCCGGCGCTATGCCGGCGAGACGGTCGACTGGCAGGCCGACTACGGCCATCCGCTGCGCCAGGGCGTGGATGCCTTTCGTGCCTTCGTCGAAGCCTGGTACGCCGGCGGTTTCCAGCAAATCATCTTCCATCCGTCGCCGTCGAAGGAAGTGCGCGAGCTGATCAGCGCGATCCTTGCCGGTTACGCCTGGGATCGCAAGAATCCCTACGTCGCCGAGCCCAAGCGACTCGGCGCCCTGGTGGAAATCTGTTCGCAGGCCTGACCGGAACGGACGAATGAACGCCTCGACTTCGCACGCCGCGCGCCACTACGTCGACGAGACGCGGTTCGGCCTTTGGTTCCTGCGCAGCCATACCTGGCAGCACCACGTGCTCCGTGTGGCGATCGAGGACTTGAAGCGGTTGATCGACGAACCGTTGCCGGAGAAGGCGATCTTCCTCGACGCCGGTTGCGGCCAGGGGCGCTCCTTCCGCTATCTGCACGAGGCGTTCTCGCCCGGGCGCCTGATCGGCCTGGAGGCGGATGCGGAAAGCATCGAACAATCGCGGGCGGCAGCGAAGGCACACGGCTTGCACGTCGAAGTGATCACCGGCGACTGCGCGGCGATGCCGTTGCCCGACGCCAGCGTCGATGTGGTCTTCTGCCACCAGACCTTCCATCATCTGGTGGAGCAGGAGGCGGCGCTGGCGGAGTTCTGGCGCGTGCTCCGGCCGGGCGGCTGGCTGCTGTTCGCCGAAAGCACCAAGGCCTATATCGACACCTGGGTCATCCGCTGGCTGTTCCGCCACCCGATGCACGTACAGCGCAGCGCCGAAGAGTACCTGCGGATGCTGCGCGACCAGGGCTTCGTGTTCGCCGACAGGAACCTGTCCTTCCCCTACTTGTGGTGGAGCCGCGCCACCGACTTCGGGCTGCTGGAGCGATTCGGCTTGATGAAGCCGAAGCCGGTCGGGCAGCGCGAGGAAACGCTGGTGAACGTGGCCGCGCGCAAACCGGGAATCCAGGCCGCATGATCCGCACGCTGCTGATCGCCGCGATTCTTCTGCTTGCCGCCTGCGCGGGCACGAGCCCGCGTTCCGTCGGCGATAGTCCCGAGCTGCGACTTTCGCCCGCCAGCCTCGGACGCGAGCTGGTTCTGCAGCAGCAACTGACGTTCACCATCGGCGGCGAGCAGCGCAGCATGGAGGCCTTGCTGGAGGTCGATGCGAACGGAGTTGCGCTGGCCGTGCAGGCGGCTGGCCAGTCCGCGTTGGTGCTGCGTTGGGACGGCGAGCGCCTGCAGGAGCAACGCGCGGCGTGGTTGCCGCCGCAAGTGCGTGGCGAGCGCGTACTGAACGATCTGCAGCTCAGCTATTGGCCGGCGCAAGCCATCCGCGCGGTCTTGCCGGACGGATGGACGCTGGAAGAAGACCGGGACGTTCGTCGATTGCGCGAACACGGCGTGGACGTCGCGACCGTGCGTTTCGTTTCGCCGGACCGGATCGAGATCGAGTCGCATCGCGATGGCGTGCGCCTGACCATCGTCTCGTCGCAGGTGTCGCCGTGAGCGCAGTATTCCTCAACGACCTGGGAATCGTCTGCGCCCTGGGGCAGGGCAGGCGGGCGGTGGCCGACGCCTTGTTCTTCGCCGACTCGCCGACCGGATTGCAGGTCACGGACGCGTTCTCTCCGGGACGGCCCTTGCATGTCGGTCGCGTCGCCGCGGAACCTCCTGCGCAGGACGATCTCCCGGCCGAGTTGCGTGGCCGCAACAATGCCCTGCTTGAGCTCGCGCTGGCGGAGATTCGCCCGGGCGTCGAGGCCGCGATCGCGCGGTACGGCGCCCACCGCCTGGCGGTCGTACTGGGTACGAGTACGTCCGGCGTGGGCGAAAGCGAAACAGCGCAGCGCCACCATGAGTCCGGGGAGCGTTGGCCCGAGGATTTCCATTACGCGCAGCAGGAAATGGGTACGCCGGCGCATTACGTGGCGTCCAGGACAGGTGCCCGCGGCCCCGCGCACGTGATCTCCACCGCCTGTTCGTCCAGCACCAAGGCACTGGCGGCCGGCGCGCGCCTGTTGGCCATCGGCCTGGCCGACGCCGTGATCGTTGGCGGCGCCGATTCGCTCTGCGCGTTCACGATCGCCGGTTTCAGTTCGCTCGAATCGGTCTCCGCGGCGCGCTGCAATCCTTTCTCGGGCAACCGCTGCGGCATCAACATCGGCGAGGGCGCCGCGTTGTTCCTGATGACGCGCGAGCCGGGTCCGGTTCGCCTCGCGGGTTGGGGCGAGAGTTCGGACGCCCACCATATGTCCGCGCCCGAACCTTCCGGTCGCGGCGCGCGGTCGGCGATGGAGGCGGCCTTGCGTCGCGCCGGGATCGACAGCGCACAGATCGACTACGTCAATCTGCATGGCACGGCCACGCCGCAGAACGACGCGATGGAAAGCCGGGTGATGGCAGAACTTTTTCCCGACGGCGTGGCTTGCAGCTCGACCAAGCCGCTGACCGGCCACACTCTGGGCGCCGCCGGCGCGATCGAGGCCGCGATCTGCTGGTTGACGATGCACGACAATCCGACGCATCGCCTGCCGCCGCATTGGTGGGATGGCGTGCCCGATCCGGCGCTGCCTTCGCTTCGACTGTGCGGTCCGGGCGCGACGCTGGCGCGATCGCCGCGCTACCTGATGAGCCAGAATTTCGCCTTCGGCGGCAGCAATGCCGCCCTCGTGTTCGGAGCCGGCTGAGATGCGGGACGCGATGATCCCGGTTGCCGACGTCGTGCCACATGCCGGCGCAATGCTGTTCCTCGACACGCTGGTCTCGCACGACGAGGACGGCGTGGTGGCGGAAGCCGCCGTGCACGAACAGCATCTGTTCGCGACTCCCGACGGCGTGCCGGCATGGGTCGGCATCGAATTCATGGCGCAGGCGATCGCCGCTTGGGCCGGCTGCCGCGCCCGAGCGCGGGGCGAACCGGTGCGCATCGGCTTCCTGCTCGGCACGCGCCGTTACGAATGCCAGCGCCAGCATTTCGCCTTCGGCACGCGTCTGCGTATCGAGGTGAAGCGGGAAATCTTCGGAGACAACGGACTGGGCATGTTCGTCTGTCGCCTGTTCGATGCCGGCGAAGAGATCGCCTGCGCCAATCTTTCCGTTTTCGAGCCGCGGGACCCCGCCGCTTTCCTGGAGGGCAACATCGCATGACATCCCGCAGCGTACTCGTCACCGGCGCCAGTCGCGGTATCGGTCGCGCCATCGCCCTTCGTCTTGGCCGCGACGGCTTCGACGTCGCCGTGCACTGCCGCAGCCGGCGCGAAGAAGCCGAAGCCGTAGCCGCCGAGATCAGGGCCTTGGGCCCGGAAGCACGCGTACTTTGTTTCGACATCGCCGACCGCGCCGACTGCGCCGAGGCGCTCAATGCCGACATCGAGACGCATGGCGCCTACTACGGCGTCGTCTGCAATGCCGGCATCGCCCGCGACAACGCCTTTCCGGCGATGAGCGGCGAGCAGTGGGACAGCGTGATCCATACCAATCTCGACGGCTTCTACAACGTCCTACAGCCGGTCGTCATGCCGATGGTGCGAAGGCGCAAGCCCGGCCGCATCGTCACGCTGGCTTCGGTGTCGGGTATCGCCGGCAATCGCGGGCAGACCAACTACAGCGCCGCCAAGGCCGGCATCATCGGTGCGACCAAGGCCCTTGCGCTGGAACTGGCCAAGCGCGAGATCACGGTGAACTGCGTCGCTCCCGGCCTGATCGAGACCGAAATGGTGAGCGAAGAGATACTAGAGGAAGCGATGAAGATGATTCCTATGCGACGGATCGGCCAACCGGACGAGGTCGCCGCTACCGTGGCTTTCCTGATGTCGGAAACGGCGGGTTACATCACGCGGCAGGTGATTTCGGTGAACGGAGGAATGGTCTGATGCGTCGTGTCGTGATTACCGGTGCCGGAAACATCAGCTCGCTCGGGCACGACTGGCAGAGCGTGCATGCCAGTCTCCGCGCAAGGAAGAACGGCGTGAAAGCGTTCGACGACTGGTCGGTGTACAAGGGGCTCAATACGCGCCTTGGGGTGCCGGCGTTGCCGTTCGAGTTGCCCGAACACTACAACCGCAAGAACACTCGCAGCATGGGACGGGTGGCGCTGATGGCCACCCGCGCCAGCGAGTTGGCCCTGATCGATGCCGGCCTGTTCGGCGATCCGCTGGTCAGGAGTGGTCGCATGGGCGTTTCCTACGGCTCGTCGGCCGGTACGCCGGCGTCGATGAGCGATTTCGGTCGCATGGTGGTCGAAAAGAACACGCAGACGATCAACGCGACGACCTACATCAAGATGATGAGCCATACCGCGCCGGTCAATCTCGGCGTATTCCTCGGGGTCACCGGGCGCATCATCACCACCTCCAGCGCCTGCACCTCTGGCAGCCAGGGCGTCGGCTACGCCTACGAGACGGTCCGTGCGGGATTGCAGACGGCGATGCTGGCCGGTGGCGCCGAGGAGCTCGACGTGACCGACGCGGCGGTCTTCGACACCCTGTTCGCCACCAGCACGCGCAACGACACGCCGGAGCTGACGCCACGGCCGTTCGACGTGGACCGCGACGGCCTGGTGATCGGTGAGGGCGCCAGCACGCTGCTGGTCGAAGATCTCGAACATGCCCAGGCGCGCGGTGCGCGTATCTATGCCGAGATCGTCGGCTACGGCACCAATAGCGACGGCCTGCACGTGACCCAGCCGAATGCCGAAACCATGGCGGTGGCCATGCGCCTCGCCCTGGCCGATGCCGGCTTGCCGCCCGAGGCCATCGGTTACGTCAACGCGCACGGCACGGCGACCGAACACGGCGATATCGCCGAAACCACGGCTACGCACCAGGTATTTGGCGAACGCATGCCGATCAGTTCGTTGAAGAGTTATACCGGCCATACGCTGGGCGCCTGCGGCGCGCTGGAAGCCTGGATCAGCATCGAAATGATGCGGGCCGGCTGGTTCGCGCCGACGCTGAATCTGGAGCGTATCGATCCGCGCTGCGGTGCCCTTGACTACGTGACCGGCGAAGGCCGGGCGCTCGAAACCGAATACGTGATGAGCAACAATTTCGCTTTCGGCGGCATCAACACTTCGTTGATTTTCCGCCGATGGCACTGACCTACCGGAGTACGACAGACATGTTCAAGACATTGATGCGGAACGCGCTGCTGACCGCGGCACTCCTCTTCGCTTCCGATGCTTTCGCCAAGATCGCCGAACGCATGACCGACCATGGGCGGGTCGAACTCGCTCGCGCGGCCGATGCCGACGCCGTGCGCGCAGCGATTCTGGCCTCGGCCAAGGAGCATTCCTGGGTGGTCAAGGCCGATGCGCCCGGTCGATTGACCCTGCAGCTCGACGTGCGCGGCAAACACCAGGTTGTCGTCGAGATTCCTTACGATGCAAGAGGCTTCGAAATCGTCTACGTGTCGAGCACCAACATGAAGTACGAAAAACGCGGCGAGAACGAGTACATTCACCCGAACTACAATCGTTGGATCGGCTATGTCATCGCCGAGGTTCGGGCCAAGCTGGGCTGATCTGTCGCAACACTACGAGTCTCCCATGAAACGCACACTGATCTTTCTTGCCGCCTCGCTGGCCGTAATCCCGTTGCAGGCGCGCGACAGCGTCTTGCACTTGCCGATTTCCAGCGTGCTCGACAGATCCTATTCGCAGGGCAAGCTCGATGCCGGTATCGCGCTGTACTTCGCCGGCCAGAAGACGCCGGCGATCGCTGCGCGACTCGGCGACGGCGTCAGCAACCGCAAGACCAACTCGGTCGGCAAGAGCGACGAAGAGTCATGTCGCTGGGCCATGCTGTCGGCGACGATGGCCTTGCAGCAGGAAGCGAAGTCGCGGGGCGCCAATGCCGTCGTCGGCATCGTCAGCTATTTCAGGAAGAACGAGTTTCGCAGCGCGACCGAGTTCGAGTGCCATGCCGGCGGTCTGATGACGGGTGTGGCGCTGAAAGGCGAATACGTCAGGATCGGCAAGCGCTGATCATGGCTAGCGATCGCCCGGCGACGATTCGTCTGGCGCGCGTAGGCGAAGCCCTCGAAAGTTTGCCCCGAACGCTCGACTGGCTCACGCCGGAAGAACGGACGCGTCACGACGGCATGCGTTCGCCGCGGCGGCGCGAACAGTTCCTCGTCGGACACTGGCTGCTCAGGATCGTCGGCGCCGGTTTCGGCGGCTCGTCGCCCGACGACTGGTCGTTCCTTGTCGATGAGCACGGGCGTCCGGGCCTGCGGTCGCGCCATCCCGATCGATGCATTTTGCAGGCGTCCGTCAGCCATTCGGGCGACTGGGTGGCGGTTGCCGCCGCCATGCGGCCCATCGGCATCGACATCGAGTGCGATTCCCGGCCGCGCGACCTGGACAGGCTTGCCGCCGAAACATTCCCGGAAGCGCAGTGGCGACCGCTGCGCGAGTTGTCGGATGCCGCGCGACGCAGCGCCTTCTACGAGCAATGGACCTTGCGCGAGGCGATGGGAAAGCGCGGAGGCCGCGGACTGGTGCCCGGGGTGACGCGTTCGCAGTATTTCGAGACGTCCGCGCCCGCCGATGCCGATGCGCTGACCTGGATCTTCGGGGAAACAAGCTTCGCCCTGGCCGTGGATCGGCCCGACGAAGCCATCGTCATCGGACTGCCAGGCGATGTCGCAGCACGAGGCTGGCGGCTCGCCGTTCCCTAAGCCTGCGCAAGCCTCGTGCGCGCCACTCTGTCGATCAGGCCAAGCATCGGTCTGGTCATCACGGTAGTGGCGATCGCCGCGATGACGAAGATCGCGTAGAGGTCCCGCCCGATCAGGCCGAATTCGAGCCCCAGGCCCAGCACGATCAATTCCATCAGGCCGCGGGTATTCATCAGCGCACCCAGGCGCCAGCTGTCGGCGCGATCGAGACCGCTGTAGCGCGCACTGAGAACGGTACCGCCCATCTTGCCCAGGGTGGCGATGGCCGTGACCGCCAGGCACAACGCCCATTCGCGCGCGCCAAGCAACTCGAGCTGCGTGCGCAGGCCGGTGGAGGCGAAATAGAGCGGCAGCAACAGCACCGTCGCGAAGGATTCGATGCGCTCGACGACGAGGGCGCGCAGCATCGGATTGCCGGAAAACGCCAGACCGGCCAGGAAAGCGCCGAACAGGGCGTGCAGACCGAGCGCTTCCGTTATGAGGCTGCCGAGCAGGATCGACAGGACCATCGCCAGCAACCAACGTCCGGCCTGGACATCGCGAATCACGGCCTTGGCGAGCTTGCGGCGCAGCCATACCAGGCAGAACCAGGCGAAGGCGAACGCAGGCAGCAACCGAATGAGCGCATTGCCTGCGTCGTGCGCGGTCGCCATCGCGATGATCACGCCGAGCGCCGCCCAGGCCGTCGCATCGGCCAAGGCGGCGCAACTGGTGGCGATACGGCCGATGGGGCGCTGCGTGTAGCCGCGCTCTTCCAGGATGCGTAGCAGTACCGGAAAGGCGGTGATGCTCATGGCGATGCCGATGAACAACGAGAAGTCCAACCGGCTCGTACCTGCAGGCGCATAGTCGGCGTAGAGCCAGGCTGCGAGCAGTAGCCCGAGCAGGAAGGGAACCGCGATGCCGGCATGCCCGATCAGCAGCGCACGTCGGCGATGACCGCGCAAGGCTTCCGGCTCGAATTCGGCGCCGGCCGCGAACATGAAAACGAGCACGCCAAGTTGGGCGATCAGGCTCAGCGGTTGCAGGCTGTCCGGCCGGAACAGCCAGGTGTGCGCGTCGGGCAGCATCCAGCCGAACAGCGAAGGACCGAGCATCAGCCCGGCGATCATCTCGCCGATCACCGCCGGCTGGCGCAAGCGCCGCATCACGGCACCGAGCAGCTTCGCCGCCGCCAGCACCACCAGCATCTGGCAGAGAAAACGCGCGAAGGGCGATTGCAGGTGTTCCGTCCACGCCATCAGGCCGTCGCTATCGGCATCGGGTATGACCTGAGCGCCCCCGCTCTGGCCGAACAGCCAGAACAGTCCGGTCGCCAGAGGCAGGAAGACCAGCAGGACGTAACCGAGCCAGAGGCGAAGCGGGGAACGGGCGGTGGTATCCGGCACGGGCGAGCTCACGATGCGGCGTTCCAAGGGCAGTCTCGACGAAGCCTTCATTATCGCAGTTCGCGCTGTTCCGGGCCGGTCCGATGCGCTTCCTCGCACCGGCGGAGCCAGTCCGGAGTCCAGGCAAGTGGCGCTTGTGGCATCATTTGCCCATGAGTTCGCCGATCCTCGACCTGGCCGATCTTCGTCGCGGCTGCGACCACTGCACGCTTCAACAGCTCTGCCTTCCGGCGGGCATCGGCGCGGAAGACCTGCGCCGGCTCGACAGCATCGTCAAGCGTCGCCGTCCCATCACGCGGGAACAGCGGCTTTTCCGAGCCGGCGATCCGTTGCAGGCGGTCTATGTGACGCGCGACGGCGCCTTCAAGACGGTCGTGACCAACGAGGAGGGCGAGGAGCAGATCATCGGGTTCCATCTGCCCGGCGAGTTGATCGGGCTCGATGCCCTGGGCAGCGGCGTGCATCGTTGCGAAGCGATTGCCTTGGCAACGGCCAACGTCTGCGAGGTGCCTTTCGCGGAACTGGCGGGCGTGGCGGCGCAGATCCCCGGCCTGCAGCAGCAGTTGTTGCGCGTGATCGGCCAGAGCGTGAATCGCGACCAGGATCACCTCGACATCCTGGCGCGGCGACAGGCGAGCGAACGCATCGCCCTGTTCCTGCACGGACTGACCGAGCGCTACCGCCATATCGGCGAATCGGCCACCTCGATCAAGCTGCCGATGAGCCGGGAAGACATCGCGCGCTTCCTCGGCCTGGCGCTGGAAACCGTCAGTCGCGGGTTCACCCGCCTGCAGGACGACGGCGTGATTTCGGTGATCGGGCGCCGCATAGAAATCCTCGACCTGCCCGAACTCGACCGACTGGCGCATGGCGCCGAAGCGGACGAACTGCGTCGCCGCTTGCGCCCGGCGCGACAAGGTTAAGTCGCGAGGCTTCGACAACCCAGCGTCGCCAGGACGCCGTGGATCGCCGGCGCGTGCACCAGCCAGGGCGCAGTCAGCGTCAACACGCCGGAAACCAGCACGACCCAGCCCGATGCCGTACGCCAACCGCCGCGTTGCAGGCGTTGACCGACGCGCACGCCCGCCCAGGTCAGCGGCAGCATGACCGGCAAAGTCCCCAGACCGAATGCGATCATCGTGGTGGCGCCGTGCAAGGCGCTGGCCTGCAGCCACGCCGCCGCCAGCAAGGTCGTCTGCAAACCGCAGGGCATCCAGCCCCACAACAGCCCCAGACCGATTCGTCGTGCCGCCGTGTTGGCCGGCAGCAGCCGGGATTGCAGCGGACGCAGAAACTGCCAGAAGCGATTTCCCGGAACCGTCAGGAAAGCCAGGCGGCCGCGGCGATCAAGCAAGCGCAGTGCGACAAGGATCAACACGACGCCCACCGAGGCGCGCACGAACACGGTCAGCCCAGGCCAGCGCGCGATGTCCAGCAATGCGCTTCCGAACCCGCCGACGATCGCTCCGGCCAGGGTGTAGCCGGCGATGCGTCCGAGATTCGGTTGGGCGGCCGTCCACCAGCCGCCGTTCTGCTGCGTCGCGAATCCGGTAGCGATGCCGCCGCACATGGCCGCGCAATGCGCACCACCGAGCAGACCGCTCAGGAAGGCTGCGCCGACGACAAGGCCGTCAATCGGCATGACCGGCATCGTTGCGCTCGACGCGGGTTTCTTCCGGGGTGTCGTGCTGCGCGAGGATATCCAGGGCTGCGGCATCCAGGTCGTCGAACTGGCCGCGCCGCACGGCCCAGGCGAACGCCGCGACCGCCAGGCCGACGAAAAGCAGACTGAGCGGTATCAGCATCAACAGGATGCTCATGTTTCCACCTCCAGCCATTCCTTGCGCGGCGATTTCGCAGGCAAGCCGACCGCCGGTTTCGCGCCGCGCGAAAGTCGCAGGGCATTAAGCGTCACGGTAAGGGACGACAGCGTCATGCCGACCGCCGCGAGCCAGGGCGTCACCAGCCCCGCGGCCGCCAGCGGCAGGGCGATCAGATTGTAGGCGACGGCCCAGGCGAAATTCTGGCGAACGATGCGCCGCGTGCGGCGCGCCAGATCGATGGCTTGCGCGATGCGCGTGAGGGCAGGTGAGGTCAGCACGAGGTCCGCCGCCTGTTGCGCCAGCGCCGCCCCTTCGCCCATCGCGATGGAGACATCGGCCGCCGCCAGCACCGGCGCGTCGTTGAGGCCATCGCCGATCATCGCCACGCGGCGACCGCTCGCCTGCAGGCGGCGCACGTAGGCCAGCTTGGCTTCCGGCGTCTGCCGCGCATGCGCCTGCTGCGGCCGCAAGGATTCGGCGATACGCGTCACCGCCTCGGCGGCATCGCCCGAGAGGATATGCAGCGACAATTGCCGTGCTCGCAGCGCCGCGAAGGCGGAGGCGGCGTCGGGACGCAGCCGGTCGGCCAACACGAACCGCGCGGCCGCGCGCTGGCCGTCGCCGAGCCAGACGGCACCGTCGTCGTCGGCTG
>CAYWHO010000003.1:0-6623 GCA_964458195.1 uncultured Arenimonas sp. | reverse complement strand
CGCGCGGCCGCGCGCTGGCCGTCGCCGAGCCAGACGGCACCGTCGTCGTCGGCTGCGGCGGCGAACGAGGCTTGGCCCAGGCGCCACGCCCGCTCGCCGACGATCCCTTCGATGCCATGGCCCGGGCAGGCCACGACATCGCGCGCGACCAGCGCACCGCCGGCCGCACGCACGAACATGCCTGCGAGGGGATGCGTGCTTTCGCGTTCCAGGGCCGCTGCGATGTCCAGCACCTGCTCGCGCTCGAATGGGGCGAATGAGTACACCTCGACCAGTGCGGGCCGACCATCGCTCAAGGTGCCGGTCTTGTCGAAAACCAGGTCGGAGACGCCGGCCAATCGTTCGAGCGCATCGGGTCGAGCGGGCAGGACGCCGAGTCGCGCCAGCGCGCTGTTGGCGGCGGCCAGGGCTGTCGGAACGGCCAGCGACAGCGCGCAGGGACAGCTGATCACCAACAACGCCAGCGTCACTTCGAACGCGCGCTCCGGCTGCTGGACGCGCCATGCAAGGAACACCAGTACGGCGACGAGCAACAGCGCCGTAACGAAAACCTTCGCGACGCGGTCGGCGCCTGCGGCGAGGGCGGGACGGTGGCTCTGCGCCTGTTCGACCAAGCGAACGAGTTGCGACAACCGCGTCGCGGCACCGGTTTCGCATATGCGCAAGCGCGCCGGGCGTTCCCGACAGATCGTCCCGGCGAACACCGCATCGCCGGGCGACTTGTGCACCGGTTGCGCCTCGCCGGTCAGCAGCGATTCCTCGAAACTGGCGTTCTCGTCGAGCAACCGGCCATCAGCCGGCACCGTCTCGCCGATCGGCACGCGGACGATGTCGCCGGCGGCGAGCGCACCGAGCGGAACGGATTCGAGCGAACCGTCGGCGCTTTCGCGCGCGGCGAACACCGGCCGGGCGCGCGCCAGGGCGTCGACCTGTGCCGTGGCAAGACGGCGGACGCGGTCTTCCAGTCCGCGCGCCAGCAACAGCAGGAACACGAACATCGCCGCGGCGTCGTACCAGACGTGGGCGCCGCCACGAACCGTTTCCACCAGGCTGGCGAAATAGGCCAGCAGGGTGGAAGTCGCGATCAACGTGTCCATGCCCAGACGACGCTGCTGCAGCTCGCGCCAGCAACCCTGCAGGAAGGGCCAGCCGGCTAAAAACACGACCGGCGTCGAGACGAGCAGGGTGATCCAGCGCAGGAAGTCCCGCATCGGCAAGGACATCGCGCCATCGCCCCAGTTCAACGCGTCGGCGAACATCATCGTCTGCATTGCGCCCAGGCCCGCAATGCCGAGCCGCATCAGCCAACGCTGGCGTTCGCGCCGACGCGATTGCTCGCGTGCGGCGCCCGTCGCCAGGCAAGGCCGGTAACCCAGCGACTGCAATCGTTTCAGCAGCGGCAGCAGCGGCGTCCGTTGCGGATCCCAGGCCAGGCGCAGCCGGCCGGTCACCGCATTCGCGCTGGCTTCGAGCACGCCGGCCTCGCGCGTCAGCGCGCGGTCGATCAACCAGGCGCAGGCGGCGCAGCGCATGCCGTTGGCGATCAGGGTGATTTCCCGGCCGCCAGGCACATCGCGCGCATGTTCGGCCAGGACTTCGTCGCGATCCCAGGCCTGCAGGTCGCGATCGTCCATCGGCACGCGATTGGCCGTTTCCTGCCGGAGGCGATAGTAGTCGGCGAGATCGGCGTTGAGGATCCACTCGGTCGCCGCGGCGCAGCCCTCGCAGCAGAACTCGCGTTGCGCGTCGCCGATGCGCCGCGAGCTCGCCGCCGCCGCGATCGCTTCGCCGCAGTGGTAACAGTTCGAAACCGACGCCTGCGCCGAAGCCTGCGTGCCGGACACGGCAGCGAGGACGCCGGCGGGCGCGTTCATTGCGGCGCGTCCACGGCCGGAAGCAATACCGTGGCCTGTTGTCGCGCCGGCCAGCGGCCCTGCAGTCGCCAACGGTCGTCGGCGGGCGACAGGTCGAGGACCCAATCGTGATCGATCTCCACCGTTGCGCCTGCATGCCAGCCGGTGGCCGTCGGCTGCAGTTCCATTGATCGATCGGCGCGGGCTTCGATGGGATGCTTGAGGGTCAGCTTGAGGGAGATGTTCCGATCGAAGTCGCCATCGACCGGGATGACCTCGACACCACCGGCATCGGTGCGGACGACGGCACGCAAGTGCAGGCTCGCCGCGAGCGCATCGGGCGAAAGATCCGCGACTTGCACCTGGGCCGTACGACGCACCGGATCAGAAACCGAATCGGCGCCGCCGGCGCGAATGGCGACGACCAGCAATCCGACGCCAGCGAAGATCGACATCGCCGGAATGGCGGCCACCAGCCAGACCATCGGTTCGCGCCAGGCGGGCCGGCGGACTTCGTTCGGGGCTGCGGTCATTGCAAGGGCCCGAAGAAGCTGCTGTCCACCTGTTTGTTCGGCCCGCCATCGGCCGCGTCGATCTTGAACTGCACGTCATGACGCCCGCGCAATCCGGCCGGACCGGCCAGGGTGACCGCCACCGAAACGATTTCGCCCGCGGGCACCTGCACGCTATCGGGCGAGCGCAGCACCACGCCATCGGCGTTCGGATTCAGCGACAGCATGTAGCGCTGCGCACGATCGGTCTTGTTCAGCAGCTTCAGCGTATAGCCGTTCTCGATGCCCTGCGGCGTCAAACGATAGAGTGCATTGCGGTCGCGCAGCACTTCGGCGATCAGCGGGCTGCGATGACTGATGCCCCAGGCGAACCCGATCGCCAGCGCCAGCAGCAGGCTGCCGTACACGAAGATCCGCGGACGCAGGATGCGGGTGGCGCGGCCTTCGAGCGCATTCTGCGTGGTGTAGCGGACCAGGCCTCGGGCGTAGCCCATCTTGTCCATGACTTCGTCGCAGGCGTCGATGCAGGCGCCGCAGGCGATGCACTCGTACTGAAGTCCATTGCGGATATCGATGCCGGTCGGGCAAACCTGCACGCAGATCGTGCAATCGATGCAATCGCCCAGTTCCGCCGGTGCGAATTTCGGCAGCGGCTCGGCCACCGTCGCATCGAAGGTGATCGTGCCTTTCGCCTGCACGCGATGGTCCGCCGCCGTCGGATGCTGCGAGGCGCGGAACACGTAATCGTAGGCCAGCGCGCGCTCGAGCAGGCCGCGACCGCGCGCGATTACGTCGCCCAGGCCGCGCTTGCGCGGGCCGCGCGGCTCGCCGCGCAGCGGATCGTAGGAGATCACCAGGCGGTTACGGTCGAACATCGCGCTCTGGAAGCGCGCGGAGGGACACATGTACATGCAGACCTGCTCGCGCAGGAAACCGGCATTGCCCCAGGTCGCAAAGGAATAGAACAGGACCCAGAAGGTTTCCCAACCGCCCCAGCGGAAGGGAATCAGGCGCGACGCGAGGTCGGAGATCGGGGTGAAATAGCCGACGAAGGTGAAACCCGTCCAGAGCGCGAAGACCAGCCACAGCGAATGCTTGCCCAGCTTGCGCAGCAGCTTGTTCCCCGACCAGGGCGCCGCGTCGAGCTTCATGCGCGCGCTGCGATCGCCTTCGGTCCAGCGCTCCATCCACAGGAAGACTTCCGTCCACACCGTCTGCGGACAGGCGTAGCCGCACCAGAGGCGGCCGGCCAGCGCCGTGAAGAAGAACAGGCCGACGCCGGCGAAGATCAGCAACAAGGCGAGGAAGACGAAATCCTGCGGCCAGAACGTCAGGCCGAAGACGTAGAACTTGCGGGCCGGCAGGTCGAACAACACTGCCTGCCGCCCATCCCAACGCAACCAGGCGAACAGGTAGTACATGCCGAGCAGCCAGACGACGGCGAGGGTCCTCAGGCGGTCGTAGCGTCCGCTGACGTCGCGCGGATAGACCTTGCGTTCGCTGACGTAGAACGAGCCGCTGTCCAGAAGATCGAGATCGATCTTGTTGCCCATTGCTCAGCGATCCGGCAGCGGCTGGTTGAAACGGCTGGCGGGGCGCAGCAGGATCCAGGTGAAGAGGCTGGACCCGGCGGTTGCAAGCCAGAACATGAAGAAGCCGATGCTGTAACCGAGGCCGCGGCTGATTTCGATGTCGGGGAAGGTCATGTCGCGCAGCTGCAGCGGATCGACGAAGGCGAAAAAAACCATCGTCGCCACACCGGCGGCGAAGAAACTCGGCCAGAGAATGGCGCCGATGCGCTGCGCCAGCGGACGCGGCGGGTGGTCGAAGCGCGGCTGCGTGAAGTCGGTCATGGCGATTGCGCAGTCTGCGTCGGCGGCGCAGCGGCGCCCGTGCCCAGGTCGTGCGACAAGGACCAGACGTAGGCGGCCACCAGGCGCGAACGCGTTTCGCCCAACAACTGCCGGTGCGGCGGCATCACGCCGTGACGGCCTTTCGCGATCGTTTCGTGCAGCGACTGGTTGCTGTTGCCGTACAGCCAGACATCGTCGGTCAGGTCCGGTGCGCCCAGGCTCTGGTTGCCCTTGCCGTCGGCGCCGTGGCAGGCCACGCAGACGCCGTCGTAGAGCTTCTTGCCCTGCACGGCCAGATAGTCGCTATTGCGTTCCTTCTCGGGACGCGACAGCGAGCCGACATAGGCTACGACGTAATCGACCGCGTGCTCGCCCCCCATGCCGGTCAAGACCGTGCCCCATTCCGGCATGACGCCGTCGCGACCGTCGAGCACCGTTTCCAGCACGCGATCGGGCGTGCCGCCCCAATGCCAGGTCTTGTCGGCGAGGTTCGGAAAACCGATCGCGCCCTGGGCCGAGGAACCATGGCAGGTGGCGCAGGTGTTGTTGAAGATCGACCGGCCCAGCGCGAGCGCGCGCGGATCGGTCGCCAGCACGTCGATCGGCTTGTCCCGATAAGGTGCGAAGGTGGTTTCGAGCGTGGCGTTCGCCGCCGCTTTTTGCTTGGCGTGTTCGCCCTGCGAACTCCAGCGGCCGTAGCCGGCGAAGTTGCCGAAGCCGGGATACCAGGCGAAATAGGCGATGCCGAACACGATCGTCAGCCAGAACAGGTTGATCCACCAGCGCGGCAGCGGCTTGTTGTATTCGGTGAGGTCGCCGTCCCAGACATGGCTCGTCGCCTCGGGTTTCGGATCGCCCGGACGGCGTTTCGCCGTCCACCACAGCAGCCAGGCGCAACCGACGACGTTCAGAACGATCAGTGCGATCACATACCACGACCAGCCAGCGCTCATCGCTCGCTCTCCCCAGTGTAGTCGTCCAGCGGCAACCGGGCCGCTTCATCGAAAGCCTGGCGCCGGCGCGGACTCCAGGCCCAGGCCCAGCCGGCCAGGAAGACCAGCAGCAGACCGGCCGTCACGATTCCGGAAATCATGGTTCAACCTCCTCGCGGCGCATGCTTGCCGAGCGCCTGCAGGTAGGCGATGACGGCATCGAGTTCGGTCTTGCCTGCGACATCTTCGGACGCCTTGGCGATCTCGGCGTCGGTGTAGGGATCGCCCAGTGCGCGCAGGGCGCGCATGTGATCGCTCAGGCGCGCGCCATCGATGCCGTTCTTGGCCAGCCACGGGAAACTCGGCATGTTCGATTCGGGCACGACGTCGCGCGGGTTGTTGAGGTGCACGCGGTGCCAGTCGTCGGAATAGCGGCCGCCGACGCGCGCCAGATCGGGCCCGGTACGCTTCGAACCCCATTGGAAGGGGCGGTCGTAAACCGATTCGCCGGCCAGCGAATAATGGCCGTAGCGTTCGGTTTCGAAACGCAGCGTGCGCACCATCTGCGAATGGCAGTTGTAGCAGCCTTCCCGCACATAGACGTCGCGACCGGCGAGCTGCAGGGCGGGGTAGGGCTTCACGCCCGGCAGGGGCTGGATCGTATCGGCCTGGTACATCAGCGGCACGATCTCGGCCAGGCCGCCGAAGGAGATGGCGATCGCGATCAGCACGGCCATCAGGCCGACGTTGCGTTCGATCTTCTGGTGGCCGTTGCCGGCGCCGCTGTGTTCTTGGGAATGTTTGTCGTTCATGTCGGAACCTCAGGCGCGCGCATCGGCGGCATCGGGAGCCAGGACCGGCTGCGGCGCAACGGAACGCGCCATCGCGAAGGTCTTCCAGGTGTTGACCGCCATCAGTCCCATGCCGGCGAGCACGAGCAGGCCGCCGCCCAGGCGCACCAGGTAGTAGGGATAGGTGGCGTTCAAGGCTTCGACGAAGCTGTAGGTCAGCGTGCCGTCGGGATTGGTGGCGCGCCACATCAGGCCTTGCATGACGCCGGCGATCCACATCGAGGCGATGTAGAAGACGACACCGAGCGTATGGATCCAGAAATGCTGGTCGATCCAGCGCGTCGAGTACATCGACGACAGACCGAGCAGGCGCGGCAGGAGGGCATAGATCGAACCGAGCGAAATCATCGCCACCCAGCCGAGGGCGCCGGAGTGCACGTGGCCGACGGTCCAGTCGGTGTAGTGCGACAGGGAATTCACCGTCTTGATCGACTTCATCGGCCCTTCGAACGTGGCGATCTTGTAGAAGCTGATCGCGACGATGAGGAACTTCAGGATCGGATCGGTACGCAGCTTGTGCCAGACGCCGGACAGGGTCATGACGCCATTGAGCGCGCCGCCCCAGGAAGGCGCCAGCAGGATCAGCGAGAACACCATGCCGACCGACTGTGCCCAGTCGGGC
>CAYWHO010000002.1:0-29844 GCA_964458195.1 uncultured Arenimonas sp. | reverse complement strand
GGGCGGCCACGCTGCTGGCGATGATCGCCTTCGCGGCGAATTCGCTGCTCTGCCGACTGGCGTTGCGCGATACGCAGATCGATCCGGCGAGTTTCACCGCCATCAGGCTCGCGGCCGGCGCCTTCGCCCTTTGGCTGTTGCTGCGCCCCTGGCGTCGCCCCGCGATCGGCGGTTCCTGGCGGGCGGCATTCGCCTTGTTCGGCTACGCCGCCGCGTTTTCCTATGCGTATCGCTGTCTTTCCGCCGGCACCGGCGCCTTGCTGCTGTTCGGCGCCGTGCAACTGACGATGTTCGCCGGCGCCTGGCGCGGCGGCGAGCGGATTTCGCGCTGGCAGGCGGGCGGCATCGTGATCGCGTTCGGCGGCCTGCTGGCGCTGCTGTTGCCGGGGATTCATGCCCCACCGATCTCGGGCGCGCTGCTGATGGCGCTCGCCGGCGTGGCCTGGGGTTGGTATTCGCTGCTCGGCCGCGGCGTGACCGATCCGCTGTCCGCGACCGCCGGCAACTTCCTGCGTTGCCTGCCGATCGTCGTCGTCCTGAGCGTGGCGACAGCGGCGTCGGCGAACTACGACCCGCTCGGCGTGATCTGCGCGATCGCGTCGGGAGCGCTGGCCTCGGGCGGCGGCTACGCCATCTGGTACACGGCGCTGCGCGGACTGACGGCGAACCAGGCCGCCTCGGTGCAGTTGAGCGTGCCGGTCATCGCCGCGATCGGCGGCATCGCCTTGCTCGACGAAAGCCCGAGCTGGCGGCTCGCGTTCGCCGGCGTCGCGGTCCTGGGCGGCATCGCGCTCGCGTTGAAACGATCACCGCGTCTTTGACCCGGCCGGAACGATCTTTTCCATCGTCCAGACATCGTTGCTGTAGATGAATCGGATCTGGCCGTTCTCGGTAACGGAATACTTCCCGCCCGTCATCCAGAGTTTGCCGTCGTATACCCAGGCGGCGACACCGCCGCGCGGCGTCCACGGGGCCGGTTCTTCGCGCCAGTGCACGCCGTCGCGGCTGACCAGCGACGCGCGTCCGAAGCGGCCATCGCGATTGGCCCCGACCAGCCAGAGCTGGTCGTCGAACACCACGGGCGTTCCGCCGGAGTGTTGCGGCAAACCATCACCGGCCTTGCTCCAGGCGATGCCGTCGGCCGACGACCATATCTCGTGCTGCGCGCGCGGATTGGCCTCGCTATCGCCATCTATCGCACCGCCGCCGATCAACCACAGCCGATCGCGGAACGCGACCAGCATCGGACCCGATCGCGGCGACCAGGCGGCATGCGCCGCGACCTGCTGCCAGCGCACGCCATCGGACGAAGTCCAGACGTCGTTGTGGTAACGCTTTCCGTCGTAGCCGCCCGCGAGCCAGAACTTCCCGTCGAAATAGGCCAGGCCGTAGAAGATGCGCGCCGGCAGGTTCGATCGTTCCGACAATGTTTCCCAACGCTGCAGATCGCGGCTGCGGCGGATGGTCGGGCGAAAACGCATCGCCAGATAATTGCCCTCGTTCATTCCCAACGCGTAGACCGAATCCTTCGCGAATACGTACTGCGATTCGTAGACGTTGCGGCGCACGGAAGGCAGTGCTTCCTTGCGCCAGCGCCTGCCGTCCGCCGAACTCCAGGTGCCTTCGGCATGCAAGGCCCACATGCGTCCCCGCGCCACATGGACCGGATAGTTGTAGCCCTGGGGAAAGGCGCCATGCGGCGTCACTTCCTTCCAGCGATAGACAACCGCAGCGACGGCGGAACGTGCCGGAGCCGGCGTCGTGGTCGACGCGACGACGACAGCAATCCCTGCCATGCCGGCCAGAGCCGCCAGCGAAAACCCTGCGAGCCACCGACGTGACACATCCCGGAACCGAAGCCGATCGCGCGACATGTCGCCTCCTTCGCTCATGCCCCTGGAAATCGGGGCCTGCTTTTCCCTCAAAGAACAAGGCCCCGCAGTGCGGGGCCTTTCCTTGGCTCGCGAAACCGTCGAGCGATCAATCGCCCATCTGCTTCTGCAAGTGCTCCCAGCGCTCCTGCGCATCGAGCGTCCGCTCGGCGGTCAGGCGCGCCGACAGGCGCTCCAGGCCGATCTCTTCGCCGGTATCGACGCAGTAACCGTAGCTGCCGTCCTCGACGCGCTTGAGCGTGCTGTCGATCTTGTTGATCAGCTTGCGATAGCGGTCGCGCGTGCGCAACTCGAGCGAGTTTTCCGTCTCGCGGGTGGCGCGCTCGGCTTCGTCGCCGACATCGCGCACTTCTTCCTTGAGATTCTCGATCGTCTGCTTGGATTCTTCGATCAAGTCCTGCTTCCAGTTCAGCAGGCGCTGGCGGAAGTACTCCAGCTGGTACGGGTTCATGTACTCCTCTTTCGGACTGGGCTTGTAACCCGCCGGAAGGGTGACGCGAACGCGCGACGGGCCGGGCTTGACGCGCTCGGTGCGCGGCTTGCTCGGCTTGACATAACCCGCCCTCGCCCCCGGATCGCGAGGCTTGGCGGGCACGACTGGCTTGGCCGGAACCACCGGCGCCGGCGCGGCCTTGGCGGGCGCCGCTTTCGCCGCGGGTGCCGGTTTGACTGGTGCGACCGGCGCTGCCTTGGCAGGCGCGGGCTTGGCGGCCGGCGCGGCCTTCGCAGGCGCGGCCTTGGCGGCTACGGGCTTGGCGGCGGGCGCGGCTTTCGCAGGCGCGGCTTTCGCAGCGACCGGCTTGGCGACCGCCTTCTTGGCGGGCGCTTTCGGCGCAGGCTTCTTGGCGACGGGCTTGGCGGCCTTCTTGGCCGGCTTCGGCGCAGGCTTCTTCGCCGGCGCCTTCTTGGCGGGTTTCGGCGCCGGTTTGGCCTTCACGGGCTTCTTGGCAGCCTTGGGGGCAGGCTTGGCAGCTTTCTTGACCGGCTTGGCGGCCTTCTTCACGGGTTTCTTGGTGGCCACGTCGAGAATTTCCTCTCTTTCCTTGAGGCTCAAAGGCGGCGTGTTATAGCCTAGTCCTTCTCCAGCGGCAACCTTAAACCCGCTACACAGGCCGCGCAAATGTTTAAAACGCCCGCACTCTGGCTGTTGCGGGGCTACAAGCGACTGATCAGCCCCTTCCTCGGCCAGAACTGCCGCTTCTACCCCAGCTGCTCGACCTACACCTACCAGGCGATCGATCGTTTCGGCGTGCTGCGCGGCGGCTGGCTCGGCGCGCGCCGCATCCTGCGTTGCCATCCCCTGAACCCCGGCGGCCTCGATCCCGTGCCCGACCATTACCCCTGCGGACATCGTCATGACTGATTTGCTGATCCAGAACGCCCGGATGGTGAACGAAGGCCGCGAGTTCTCCGGCGACCTGCGCATCAAGGGCGATCGCATCGATGCCATCGCGCCCTACTTGTTCGCGAAGCACGGCGAAAAGGTGCTCAACGCCAACGGAAGACTGCTGCTGCCCGGCGTCATCGACGCGCAGGTGCATTTCCGCGAACCGGGCATGGAGCACAAGGGCAACCTGGTCACCGAGCCCGCCGCGGCCGTCGCCGGCGGCGTAACCAGTTTCCTCGACATGCCGAACACCAAACCGCCGGCGCTCGATGCCGCGACGCTGGAGGACAAGTACCGGCGGGCGGCGGGCCGCTCGCGCGCCAATTTCGGTTTCTACTTCGGCGCCAGCAACGACAACCTGGAGGAAATCCGCCGGATCGATCCGAAGAAGACGCCAGGCCTGAAGATCTTCATGGGCGCCTCGACCGGCAACATGCTGGTGGACGACCCGCAGGTGCTCGAAGGCATGTTCGCCGATTGCCCGACGCCGATCATCACGCATTGCGAAGACACGCCGATGATCGAGGCGGAACTCGCCAAGGCGCGCGCGATCTACGGCGAGGACATTCCGGTTGACCTGCATGGCGAGATCCGCTCGCGCGCCGCCTGCATCAAGTCCACCGAACTCGCCATCTCGATGGCGAAACGCTTCGACTCGTCCCTGCACGTGCTGCACATCAGCACGGCCGACGAGCTGGCGCTGTTCCAGCCCGGCCCGATCATGCACAAGCGCATCACCGCCGAGACCTGCGTGCATTTCCTGCATTTCGCCCGCGAGGACTACGCCCGCCTCGGCAACCTGATCAAGTGCAATCCGGCGATCAAGGAAGCCAGCGATCGCGCCGCGTTGCTGCGCGCCATCGCCGAGGATCGCATCGACGTGCTCGCCACCGACCACGCGCCGCATACCTGGGACGAGAAGCAGCAGAAATACGAAAAGGCGCCGTCCGGCCTGCCGCTGGTGCAGTTCTTCCTCGCCTGCGCGATGCAGAAAGTGCGCGACGGACATTTCTCGCTGCCGCACCTGGTACGCAAGATCTGCCACGCTCCGGCGCAGCGCTTCAGCATCGCCGAGCGCGGTTACCTGCGCGAAGGCTATTACGCCGATCTCGTGCTGGTGGAACCGACCGGCGGCACGACGGTCGCGCGCGAGAAGATACTGAGCAAGTGCGGCTGGTCGCCGTTCGAAGGCGAACGCTTCGACGCCCGCGTCGCGGCCACGTTCGTCAACGGAGAACTGGCGTGGAACGGCGAGCAACTCGTCGGTCCGCCGCAGGGCCGTCGCCTGGCGTTCGGCCGATGAGGCGAGCGCTGGCCGCCGCCCTGGCCTTGGCCTGCACCGCTTGCGCGACGACCGCTCCGCCAGCGCCGGCCGCCGACCGACCGCTCGTCTCCGCGGCAACGGCGCAGTTGCCCGAAACCGCGGCGCAGGGCAGCCTGCTGTTCGGGCGCGCGCTGGGCGCGACGCACGTGCGCTACGGCATGCGCGAGTTGCGCATCGACGACCAGGGGCGCTTCGTGCTCGGCGTCGGCCGCGAACAGGAAGGCAGCATCGAGCTCCGCATCGAATGGCCCGACGGACGCGCGACCACGTCGTCGGTGCGGATCGTCGATCGCGAATTCCCGCTGGAGAAAGTAAACGGCGTGCCCGAGCAGACGGTGAATCCGTCGCCGGAGATCGCCGCGCGCATGGAGCGCGAACAGGCGCGCGTCAATGCGGCGCGCGATCGCGACGATGGCCGCAGCGACTATGCCGATCGCTTCATCTGGCCGGTGCAGGGCCGCATCAGCGGTGTATTCGGCAGCCAGCGCATCTACAACGGCACGCCGAAATCGCCGCACTCCGGTCTGGATATCGCGGCAGGCCAGGGAACCGCGGTGCAGGCGCCGGCGGGCGGCATCGTCAGCTTCGCCGATCGCGATCTCTACCTGACCGGCGGTACGCTGCTGATCGATCACGGCCACGGCGTCAGCTCGAATTTCCTGCACCTGAGCCGCATCGACGTCAAAGTCGGCGATCGCGTCGAACAGGGCCAGGTAATCGGCGCCGTCGGCGCCACCGGACGCGCCACCGGCCCGCATCTGCACTGGGGCATGAACTGGTTCGACGTGCGCGTGGACCCGCTGCTGCTGGTCGATCCGAAGGAAAACCCGCAACCCTAGTCGCATCCCGGCGCGACGCCGGGACGCGTACTACTCGGCGGCGGGCGGCGGCGCCCGCAACAATCGCAGCACCATCCACACGATGATGCACGCCGCCAGGATCAACACGCCCCAAAGCACCCAGCTCTTGATCTGGTCGCGATTGTAGGCCTTCAACGCGGCCGGACCGCCGGCCGGTTGCGAGGCACCGAGCTCGGTCGCTGCCGGTCGCCAGTCCTCGCCCAACTTGTCGCGTACCTGGTTGAGCAACAGTTCCAGCGGGAAACTGTCGCGACGCGCCCAGGAACTGCCGGCGGCGATCGCGTACGGCGCGCGCCCGTGCGTGAGCAGCATCCAGGTTTCGGGGTAATAGGCGAAATCGAGCACCGGCGTCTTCGCCAGGTCCACGCTCGATTCGATCCGCCATTCGGGCAGGCGATTACTGCCCACTTCCATCGGTTCGTTGTCGATGGAAACCCCGGCGCCGCGCAGGCGGAACGCTGTCATCTGTCCGACATAGCCCCAGTGCCTGGCGTTCTCCTGCCGGGCGCTCACGCTGAAATGCGCCAGGCGGTTCTCTTCGCCGAGCTGCACGTTGACCATGTCCACCGGCATCGGCGCCGGCAGCCGGTAGAAATACGCACGGCCCTCCTTGCGCAGGAATTCCGCGTGCATCCACTGTCGCGGCGGATGCCGGCGCAACAGGCCTTGCGGGCGCAGCAACAGGCGCACGCCGTGCAGCGGGATACGCTGACCCGGCGTCAGCACGCGGATGCGCAGGTACTCGGTCTCCTGCGGCGACAGATCGATGTGACGACGCACCAGCGATTGATCGCCGTGGCGCAGCTGCGCGACCGTCGCCGCCGACACGATCGTGCGCCAGCTCTGCAAGTCGTCGCTGGCCTCCACGGTGACCCGCGCATTGAAATCCTGCGCGTTCATGCCGAGGTCGAAGGCGATGCCCTCGACCACCGAATCCTTGGCGCGTACATCGACCAGGAAAGCCTGTACCGAATCGAGCGAACCGTGGCTCAGGGTCGCGTCCAGGCTCAGTTCGCCCGACGTCGTGCGGGTGATGTGCAGGGAAAGATCGCCCGCCTCGGGCGGCAGTTCGGCCGGCAGCGCGAACCAGGCGGCCTCGCGCCAACTGCTCGCCGGCGACGCAACGCTGGCCGGCATCGGACCGAAGGCCAGCGCCTCGCCGTCGGCATTGAATGCGGCGAGGTCGGTCAGGTCGCGCGTGGTGAGCTGCGCATAGATGTCCGGCGTCAGCGTAACGGTATAGGCGCCTTCGGTTGTTGCAGCGACGGGCCATAGCCTGGCGAAGTCGTTCAGGCCGGCAGCGGCGACGGCGCTGCTGAAAAGCAGGCCGGCGAAGACAAGACGACGGTTCATGCCGTTTCTCCTTCGGAGTCCCTCGGCGGCGACGGCGCGAAATAGCCCACGCCCACCAGCAGCAAACCTACGGCGAGGAAGGACACGATGCCGGGGATATTGCCCATGTACTGGCGATCGACCAGGACGAGTTTCGCGCAGACGATCAGCATGAGGGCCATGCCCGCCATCCACAGCGCGCGGTTCAGGCGCCGCGAACCGAGCAGCATGCTGCCGACGCCGAGCAGGCTCCACACCACGGCGAGGGCGGCCTGGCTGACGCCGGAATGCAGGATGCGCGGATCCCAGGCATCGCCGTGCCAGAAATGCACCGCGCGCAGCGTCATCATGCTGACGATCGCGAAACCGGCGAAGGGCCAAAGGCGTTGCCAGCTCGCGAACATGCCGCCAGCGGAGCCGGCCATCGCGTACAGCATCACGGCGATCGCCAGCGTGGCGAGCTCGAGCGGGTTGAGTACCGGCACGAACGGCAAGGGCGCCGGATCGCCGGCGATGAACAGGCTGCCGGCGCAGACGAGGGCCAACAGGGGCACGGCCAATACGAACCAGCCGATCGCGTACTTCTCGAAGCGATCGCCGCGCGGCCAGGCGAAAATGTCCGGACGTCGCCACAGGCCGAGCGTCATCAAGGCGAGCGGCGCCACGACGGCGACGAAAGCCCAGCCTTCGGCCAACACGAGCGTGTCGGCGACGTGTTCGCTCTGCATCGAAACGGCGATGGCGAACGTCCACAGCCCGAACAGATGCGCCAGCGACAGGCTGCGCGCCGGCGTTTCCGGCGCCGACCACAGCGCCCAGGCCAGCGCCACGACATAGGCGACCCAGAAGCCGAGGCCCGCGACCTGCAGGGGCGCGCCGAATTCGTCGCCCGCCCAGAACACCATCGGCAGGCCGAGCATCGCGCCGTACAGCACCAGCCAGTTCATGCGCGGCCAGGGCAGACGGTCGCGCAACACCGCAGCCAACGCGACGCTCGCGGCCAGGGCGATCATCAGGAATTGCCAGGCGCCGAAAGAACGCTCGGCGATGCCGAACTGGCTCAGGGCGGCGATCGTCCACCAGAACGTGGCCCAGACGAACAGCAACGCAGGCAAGCCGAATCGCGGGCGATGCCGATCGTGGATCAGGCTCAGCAGGTAACCGCCGATGGCGAGTATCGCCGCGCCGAGCCAGAGCGAATTGAGCAACAGCTGCGCCTGATCCATCGGCGGCGGCGAATCGAGCACGTTGATCACGTAGGAGCCGGCTGCCAGCAACTGCAGCACGAGGCCGCTGATCCACGGGAACAGGCGGTTTTGCCGCAGGCCGATCCAGGCGACGCCCGCACCTTCCAGCGCCCAGACGCTGGCCGTCGTGCCGGCGCTGAAGGCCAGGGGCACGGCCAGCGTGGCGAAACCGAGCGCAAGCGCGGCATAGGCTTCGCTCAACAAGCGCTCGCCCTTGCGCTGGCGCAGCCACCAGACGAGGCCGGCATAGATCGCGGCGACGCCGATCGCGCTGAATGCGAGCGCGAACCGGTCGTCCTTCAGCATGGCCGCCTGCAGCGGGAACGCGACCAGGGGCGTACCGAACACGAGGGTGCCGTCCACCCACGGGCGACGATGTTCGGTCTGCTTCGTCACATACAGCAGGCCGATGACGATGTAGAAGAGGAAGAACAGGATGAGGAAGGGTTCGACCGTCGGGAACAGTTCGGGCCGGTAGTAAGTCGCGCCCCAGGCCGCGCCGACGCCGAAGGTGAAACCGAAACCGATCAGGTTGAGCAGGCGCCAGGCCTGCTTCCACGAGATCGCGAACACCGCGGCATTGAGCACGGCGTAGTAGGTAAAGAGGCCGATGTGGTTGGCGCTGCCGGTCGAAATCAGCACGGGCGCGAGGTAGCCGCCGAGGAAGCCGAGCACCGCCAGCCACATGTTCCGCTGCAGCACCGACAGCAGCGCCGCACCGGCCACCAGCACGACGACCAGGGCGAAGGCGAGCATCGGCGGCAGCAGGCCGTACAGCTTGTAGGTGGCGAACACCGTCAGCAACAACACGCCGAGCGCACCGCCCTGCAGGCTAAGCCCGAACGCGGGTTTCTCTTCGCGCTGTCGCCAGCCGAACGCCAGGCCGGCCAGCGCGGCGACGGCGATGACGATCAGCCTCGCTTCGATCGGGAAAGTGAAATAGCCCTGCATCGCCGCATAACGCAGCGCTGCCGCGACACCGGCGAACAGGACCAGCACGCCGATCTTCACCGGCACATTGCCTTCGGTGAACCAGCGTTTGATCTTCCCGAACAGATCCTCGACCCATCCGTCTTGCACGACAGGCTCGGGACGCCGCCGCGGCGGAATCGGCGGCGGTGTCGCCGCCGGCAGCTTCGCCGTGACGACGGCAGAGGCGGGCGCGGGTTCGGCGGACATCGACGGCTCAGGCAACACGGCGCTTTCGCGCGCGGGCGTCGGCGCCGCTTCGCGAACGGTGGCGGGCGCGGTCGGAACCGCAGGCGGAACCGGCGCAGGACCGGCGGTAGGCGCCGCTGGCGACGGCGTCGCGGGTGCCGGCCCGGTGGTCGAAGCCAAGCGCTGGCGCAGGGCCTGCAATTCGCGTTCCTGCGCCGCCAGGCGCTGGCGCAACTGGTTCATTCCCATCAGCAGGAAAACCAGCAGGAAGCCGACCACCGCACCGAGCAGGTTGCGACTTTCGGCCAACGCGGCACCGAACAAGGCTCCGACGATTCCCAGTACCCAGTTCATGCATTCCCACCCGACAGGATTTGCCGCAGTCTGCCGGATGCCCGTTCAGGAACACAACGAGTCCGTGACGAGCGCCCGCGATCAAACCGCCGACGACGCGCCGGACGTTAGGAATTCGTTTTCAACCGGGCCTCGCCGATGCGTGGCCGGTACCGATGCTCAGGCGACGTAACCGCCGGGCACGCCCTTGGTCGCCACCGCCACGGCATCGTGCGGGTGCAGGCTTTCGCGGTGCGAGGCGCGCACGAGGAAATCGTCGATGCGTTCGTCCTCGTCCAGCGCCTTCTGCATGCGGCGCGCCGCATCTTCGCAGAACATCAGGTTCTGCCCGTTGAGGCGGGCGAAGGCCTGCTCGTCCTCGCGTTTGACCGCGGTCTGCACCGGCGTCTTCAGCGCGCCTTCAATGCAGTCGATGATCTCGATGAAGGGCAGGTTCTTGAAGCTCGGCGCCAGCCTCGCCTTGACCTCGGCGATGCTGCGCTGGCTGTGCGGCGTCGCCATGATGCCCTGCTCGCTGCCCAGCCAGGCGACCACCGATTCGTAATCGAGCGCCGCGGTCGCTTCGAAATCGAGACGGAAGCGTTCCTGGATCAACTGCCGCGCCAGGGCGGCCGAACAGGGACAGGTACTGGAATAGGCGACTTCGACCCCGACTTCGAGGACGAAATGCCCGCGGTCGAGCTCGGCGACGACGCGCACCGGATACGACTTCCATCCGGTGTTGTCGCTGACCAGGGCCGGGCGACGCACCAGGTAGTCGAACGCGATCTCCACTCGCGCGCGATCGGACAGTTCGGCATGCGAGTCGAGGAATTCCTTCAGCAGCCGGCGCAGGCTGCAGGGCGACAGGGCTTCGCCCGACAGGGAACGATCGACGTGCAGATAGAGGCGCGACATGTGGATGCCGCGCACGTCCGGACGCTTGAGGTTGACGAAGGCGTTGACGCGGGCGCCGCTGACGACGACGCGACCGCCTTCGTCGGCCAGGCTCACCGGCGCGTGGATCTCGCCCATGCCGACCCAGTCGAGCGCGCCGGCCACGGCGGGGCGGGCCTCGTTGGCGACGTCGGGCATGACGCGAGCCAGGTTTTCCTGGTTGCTGGGGGCCATGGTGCGCTCCGAAGGGGACTGGGCTGAGTTGGGGGCGGTCGGAGTCTACGTCAAGGCGGCGCAACGCTTCGTGACGATCCGGGCGGTCGCGACCGCGCGGCGCGCCAGGCGCGCCAAAGCGTGCCCAGGGCCGGGGGCAGCGAAAAGCCTTTCCCTGCCGCGAGCCGCGCCAGTCGCGCCCGGTCGAAAGCCGCGCGGAATCGCCGCAAGGGCACGCCGTTCGGATCGGGCGGCAGGACGCCGTGCAGTTCGCGCGCCCAATCGCGCAGAAGGCCTTCGCCCTGTCCGTCGGCGAGCTGGGCCGCGGTCAGGCCGTGCCGAGCGTACAGATGCATCGGAATGCGGCCCTGGTCTTCGGCGGCCAGACCGGCGGGCAAGCGCTGCAGAAGCCAGTGCACGGCCAAGGCCCTGGCCGCTTCGTCTTCGACCGCAGCAACGGAAAACAGTCGCGCTTCCACCGCGACTACCGCATTCGCGATCGGCAGCAAGGCAAGCACCGCTTCGTCGGTCGAGGAAGCGCGCGTCCCGGCGGCTCCCTGTTCGAGCAGCGCGCGTCCGAGCGCAGACCAGGGAGCGGACGTGCCGGCGAAGACTGCCGTGAGCGGGTGACGTGCGGGCCCATGCCCGATGCCGATCAACTCTTCCGCCCACCAGGCCGTCTTGACGTCGCCCACGCGCGCATCGCTGAGTTCGAACAAGGTCTCGCGCAATTCATGCAGCAAGGCGCCCCAGGCGCGGAAAAACGGCCGCTCTACCGTCGGCACGAAGACCTCGGCAATCGCCATCTCGGGTTCGCGCGCCTGCCACTTGGCGAAGAAATGCGGAAGGGCTGCCGCATTCGCGACGGAATCGGGCGCGTCGCTCATCTCAGCGAACGAGCAGGCCCGGCGCGAGCAAGCCGCGCGGCTGCTGCGCCATCGCGTCCGGGCACCAGGCGGCCGGATCCTCGTGCGCTTCGCGATAACCCCACAGGGCCGCCACCGACTTCATTCCGGCCCGCCGCGCCGCGACGATATCGCGCTCGTCGTCGCCGACGTAAATGCAATCGCCCGGCGTCACGCCCAGCTCTTCGCAAGCGAGGAAGAGCTGGTCGGGATCGGGCTTCTTGCGCGGCAGGCTGTCGCCGCCGAGCAGGATGGCGCTGCGCGCGCTCCAGCCCATGCTCGCGACCACGCCGCGCGCCAGGTACAGCGGCTTGTTGGTCACGATGCCCCAGCGCGCGCCCTGCGATTCGATCGCGACCAGCACGTCTTCGACGCCGTCGAATGGCGTACTGTGATCGGCCACCGCGAGTTCGTACTGGTCGAGGAAAGGTTGCAGGAAGGCTTCGCGGCCCGCTGCGTCCAGATCGGGGAACGCGACGCCCAGCATGGCGCGAGCGCCTTTCGAAACCACCGGACGAATGGCCACCAACGGCAAGGGCGCCCGACCCTCGCGCGCAAGCACGATGTTCAAGGCATTGAGCAGATCCACCGCGCTGTCGACCAGGGTACCGTCCAGGTCGAACAGCACGACGGGCGCGAACCGCGTGGCCTTCACTCTTTCACCGCACAAGCCAGGTAGTTCACGTCGGTGCGCCGGTTCACCCAGGCCTTGCGCCGCACCGGATCGTAGGCCAGGCCACTGACGTCTTCCAGCTGCAATCCGGCCTCGCGCAACCAGGCTGCGAGTTCGGAGGGCTTGATGAAGCTTTCGTACTGATGCGTGCCCTTGGGCAGCAGGCGCGCGACGTATTCGGCGCCGACGATCGCCAGCGCGAAGGCCGCCGGCGTGCGATTGAGCGTGGACAGGAAGATCCTGCCGCCGGGTTTGAGCAAGCGCGCGCAGGCGGCCAGCACCGACGACGGATCGGGCACGTGTTCGAGCATCTCCATGCAGCTGATCGCGTCGAAACTGGTCGGGAGCTCGTCCGCCAGAGACTCCACCGACTGCAGGCGATAGTCGATCGTCAGGCCGGATTCGAGCAGATGCAGTTTCGCGACGTCAACGAGCTCGGGCGCGAGATCCAATGCGCTGACGTGCGCGCCTTCGCGCGCCAGCGCCTCGCTGAGCAGGCCGGCGCCGCAGCCGACATCGAGCACGCGGGCGCCGCGCAGGCGGGTGCGTTCGGCGATATAGGACAGGCGCGCCGGATTGAGTTCGTGCAGGGCGCGCTGCGGACCCATTGGGTCCCACCACCTATTCGCCAACGCACCGAACTTCTTCAGCTCGGCTTCACTGGCGTTGCGTTCCGGCGACGGTTCGGCGACGGTCATGTCAGGACTTGCGAATGCCGGCGATGCGCTCGCCCCAGGCGCGCGCTTTCGCCCGCAGCGCCGCAAGATCGGTATCGACCAGGATGCCGTCGACCAGCTTTTCGCGCCCCGCGATCCAGGCATCGCTGACCTGGTGGCGGCCGCTGGCGTAGACGAGGTTGGAAATGACGTTGTAGACCGGTAGCGATTCGATGTCGCCGAGGCCGACGCAGACCAGGTCCGCGTCCTTGCCGACCTCGATCGAACCGATGCGATCGGCCAGACCCATCGCCCGGGCGCCGCCCAGTGTCGCCGCGCGCAGGGCGCAGGCCGCGTCCATTGCGGTAGCGTCGTGAGCGACCGCCTTCGCCAGCAGCGCGGCGCTGCGCGTCTCGTCGAACATGTCCAGGTCGTTGTTGCTGGCGCAACCGTCGGTGCCGATCGCGATATTGACGCCGGCACGGCGGAGCTTTTCGATCGGACTGAAGCCGGAGGCGAGCTTGAGGTTGGACTGCGGGCAATGACCGATGGACACGCCGCGCTCGGCGCAAAGGGCGATCTCGGCGTCGCTCAACTGGGTCATGTGCACGGCGAACAGGCGCTCGTTGACCAGGCCCAGGCGGTCGAGCCGCGCCAGCGGGCGCTGGCCGTGCTGCGCCACCGAATCCTCGATCTCCTGAGCGGTTTCGTGCACATGGCAATGCACCGACAGGTCGAGCTGCTCGGCCAGCATGCGGATGCGCTCGAAGCTGGCGTCGCTCACCGTGTAAGGCGCATGCGGGGCGAAACTGAAACCGAGCAGGTCGGCGCCGCGGTAGTTGTCGCGGACCTCCAGCCCCTTGTCGAAATATTCGGCCGGCGTACGCGCCCAGGCCGAGGGGAATTCGATCACCGGCAGGCCGACGACGGCGCGAAAACCGAGGCGCTGGTAGGTCGCCGCCTGCGCGTCCGGGAAGAAATAGTTCTCGTTGCAGCAGGTGGTGCCGCCACGCAGCATCTCGGCGATCGCCAGCTCGATGCCGTCGGCGACGAAGTCCGGCGCCATCACCGCGCCTTCGATCGGCCAGACATGCTCCTGCAACCAGGGCATCAGCGCGAGATCGTCGGCGACGCCGCGCATCAGCGTCATCGGGTTGTGCGTATGCGCGTTCACCAGGCCCGGCAGCAATACCGAATCCGGCCGGGCGACGATCTTGCCGGGCGAATAGCGGGCTCGTGCCTGCGCTCGCGGCAACAGGTCGACGATGCGGCCGCCGGAAACGACGACGGCGTGGTCCGCGAGGACCACGCCATGCGGTTCGACCGGCACGACCCAGCCGGCCTCGATCAACAGATCACAGGACTGCCTGGGCGACTCGCTCATGCGGTTCTCTCTCGCACCCGAAGGCAGGGATCACTTCACGCGGCTGACGTACGCGCCGGTGCGGGTGTCGACCTTGATGATTTCGTCCTGGCCCACGAACAGCGGCACGCGGACCACGGCGCCGGTTTCGAGCGTGGCCGGCTTGCCGCCCGTGCCGGCGGTATCGCCTTTCACGCCGGGATCGGTCTGGACGATCTTCAGTTCGACGAAATTCGGCGGCGTCACCGCGATCGGCGTGCCGTTCCAAAGGGTCACCACGCAGGGTTCTTCGCCCTTGATCCACTTGGCGGCCTCGCCGACGCCGGCCGCGTCGGCCTGCACCTGCTCGAAGGTTTCCTGCTGCATGAAGTGCCAGAACTCGCCGTCGTTGTACAGATACTGCATGTCGGTATCCATGACGTCGGCGGCTTCGACGTTGTCGGTCGCCTTCATCGTCATTTCGACCACGCGGCCCGACTTGATGAAGCGGTACTTCACCCGGGTGAAGGCCTGGCCCTTGCCCGGCTTGACGTATTCGGTATCGGTGATCACGCACGGCTCGTTGTTGACGATGATCTTCATGCCGTTCTTGACGTCGTTCATGCCGTAACTGGCCATGCTTAAAGCTCCTGGGTACGAAAACGCCGTGCTCCCGGACGGGGCGACGGCTACAATAGGGAATGATTCACGGGCGCCAGACGGGCCCGCGCCAGTCCGACATGATACCCGCCCACCCCCTCCCCGCCCAAGCCAGGTCCTGGCAAGCGCTCTGGCGCGATGCCGTTCGAGACCCGCGAGAACTGCTCGATCTGCTCGATCTGGGCGCGTACTCGGCCAGGATCTCCGACGCCGCGGCTCGCCAGTTCGAGCTGCGGGTGCCGCGGGGATTCGTCGCGAAGATGCGTCGCGGCGACCCCGGCGACCCCTTGCTGCGGCAGGTGCTGCCCTTGGTCGAGGAAGAACGGATCGTGGCCGGCTATGGCGTCGATGCCGTCGGCGATGCCGCCGCCCGCGGCGCCACCGGCCTGATCCACAAGTACGAGGGGCGCGCCCTGCTCATCGCCACCGGCAGCTGCGCCGTGCATTGCCGCTACTGTTTCCGGCGCCACTTCCCTTACGGCGAGGAAACCGCGGCCGCGAACCGCTGGCGCGACGCCCTGGCCTACCTGCGCGCGGATACGAGCGTGAGCGAAGTGCTGCTGTCCGGGGGCGACCCACTGTCGCTGGCCACCGGCAAGCTCGCCGAGTTGACCGACGCCCTGCGCGACCTGCCCCATATCCGCCGCCTGCGCCTGCACACGCGCTTGCCCATCGTGTTGCCCGAACGGGTGGATGCGGAACTGCAGGCCTGGCTCGGCCGCCTGCCCTGGCCGGTCGCCATCGTCGTGCACGCCAACCATGCGAACGAACTCGGCGACGACGTCGCCGACGCCTTGCGCGCCCTGCGCGGCACCGGCGCCAGCTTGCTCAACCAGTCGGTGCTGCTGCGCGAAGTCAACGACGACATTCACGCCCTGGCCGAGCTGTCGGAAAGGCTGTTCGATGTCGGCGTACTGCCCTACTACCTGCACCAGCTCGACCGCGTGGCGGGCACGGCGCATTACGAAGTCGACGACGCCCGCGCCCGCCGGTTGCATGCCGACCTGTCGGCGCGACTGCCCGGCTACCTGCTTCCGAGGCTGGTCCGGGAAATTCCCGGCAGCCCCGGCAAGACCCCGCTGTGATGGCTTTCACCTTAAACCTTCTGATATCTTGTCAATCCCCTTCTGCAAGCCATTGAAGAACAAGGAGCGGCCTCGATGGCACAACAGGACGCAGTAATCCGGCTGCTGCTGGTCGAGGACCAGGTCGAAGACGCCGAGTTCCTGATCAGCATGTTGCGCAACGGCGGCATCGCCGTCCGGCCGCAGCGACCCGAATCGCCGGAAGACCTGGTCAACCTGCTCGCCACGCCGAACATCGACATGGTGCTGGCCTCGTACGACGCCAAGTACATCCCCTTCGCCACGGTGGCCAAGCAGGTGGAAGCGACCGGCAAGGACATCCCGGTGCTGGCCGCCGTCAGCAAGCTCGACGAAGCCACCGTGCTTGCGGCGATCGCCGCCGGCGCCCGCGACGTGGCGTTGCGCACCCGCCCGGAGCACGTGCAGTTCGTCGTGCGCAACGAGTTCCAGGCCAAGCAGGGCCGCCGCAGCCTGCGCCACCTCGAAGCCGCGCTGCGCGAGACCGAACGCCGCTGCGATGCCTTGATCTCCTCGTCGCGCGATCCGATCGCCTATGCCCACGAAGGCATGCATATCCGTGCCAACGAGGCCTACCTCGAGATGTTCGGGTTCGAGAGTTTCGAGGACATCGAAGGACTCTCCCTGCTCGACCTGGTCTCGCCCAAGCACGCCGAGAATTTCAAGCAGCTGCTCAAGCAGATCAGCAAGGGCGAACCGCCGCCGAAACAACTGCAGATCGGCGCCCAGCGCGCCGATGGCGAGACCTTCGACGCGGTGATGGAATTCACCCCCGCCACCTACGAAGGCGAGCCCTGCCTGCAGATCGTCTTCCGGCAGAAGACGATGGACGCGGAGATGGCCAAGGAACTGGATACGCTGCGTCAGCGCGATCCGGTCACCGGCCTGTTCAACCGCCAGCATTTCATGACCGAGGTGGAAGCCGTGGTGGCGGCCGCCGCCGACGGCAAGGCCAACCAGTCGCTGCTGCTGATCGAGCCCGACAACTACGAGACGCGCATCGCCGAGGTCGGCCTGAACCACGCCGACGACGTGCTCAAGCGCATGGCCGAGCGGCTGCAGACGGCATTGCCGGACGGGGCCGTCGCCGCCCGTTTCAGCGACCACAGCTTCGCCGTGCTCACGCGCGATCACGACCACAAGCAATCGCTGGGCCTGGCGGAAAAGATCCGCGCCGCCTTCGACAACCACATCCTCGAAGCCGGCAAGCAGTCGATCACCCTGACCGTCAGCATCGGTGGCGTGCAGATCGGCGAGAAGATCGCCAGCGTCCCGCAGGTGCTCGGCAAGTCGAACCAGTGCCTGCAGTCGGCCGAAGGCGTCGGCGGCAACCGCATCGAGTTCTTCGACCCGGCCGCGCGCGACCGCGCCGAGGAAGAACGCATCCAGGCCTGGGTGCAGCGCATCAAGGACGCGCTGGTGGGCGATCAGTTCGTGCTGAACTTCCAGCCGATGATCAGCCTCACCGGCGACACCACCGAGCACTACGAGGTGCTGGTGCGCATGATCGCGCCCTCGGGCGAAATCGTCTCGCCCGACCAGTTCATGCCGATCGCCGAAGAACACGGCCTGGACGACGATATCGATCGCTGGGTGATCGGTCGTTCGATCGCGCTCCTGGCCGAGCGGAAGAAGACCGGCAAGGACACCACCCTGTTCGTCAAGGTGGCGCCCGCCTCGCTGGCCGAAGGCGATCTGCACAAGTTCATCGACAGCCAGCTGAAGGCGCACGCCGTGCCCGGCGAGAACCTGGTGCTGCAGCTGCCGGAGTCGAAGATCTACACACACATGCGGGCGGTGCAGGCGTTCGAGAAGATCGTCTCCAGCTTCGGTTGCCTGCTTTGCGTGGAGCAGTTCGGCATCAGCCTGAACTCTTTCCAGATGCTCAGCCACTTCAATCCTGCCGTGCTGAAGATCGACCGCAGCTTCATCATGGACCTGGCCAAGAACGCCGAGAACCAGAAGAAGGTGCGCGAGATCGCCGAGCAGGCGCGCAAGCAGGGCAAGAGCACGATCGCCGAATTCGTTTCCGATGCCGGCAGCATGACCGTGCTGTTCTCCATCGGCGTGGACCTGGTGCAGGGCAACTTCCTGGCCCCGCCGATGCCGGCGATGAACTACGACTTCGGCTGAGGCTGACTCATGCTGAAAGAAAAAGCCCGCCTGATGGCGGGCTTTTTTTATCGATACCGCCTCGGAATCAGGCGGCCTGCAGGCGGCGGATGCGCTCTTCCAACGGCGGATGGCTCAGGAACAATCCGCGCAGGCCATGGGCGATGGCTCCGGAAATACCGAAGGCCTGGATCTGGCTGGGCAGCGTGCTGTGCCCGTAGGTCAGCGCCAAGCGCTTGAGCGCCGCCACCATCTTGTCGCGGCCGGCGAGGTTGGCGCCGCCGGCATCGGCGCGGAATTCGCGCCAGCGGCTGAACCACATGGCGATCATGCTGGCGAACAGGCCGAAGACCATGTCGAGCACCATGACGATGATGTAGTAGAAGAAGCTGGGACGGTCGTCGTCGCGATTGCCGCTCAGCGCGCTGTCGATCACGCGGGCCACGATGCGCGCGAAGAAGATCACGAAGGTGTTCAGTACGCCCTGGATCAGGGCCATGGTCACCATGTCGCCGTTGGCGACGTGGCTGACTTCATGCCCCAATACCGCTTCGGCCTCGTCCCGGCTCATCGCACGCAGCAGACCGGTCGACACGGCGACCAGTGCGTTGTTCCGGCTCGGGCCGGTGGCGAAAGCGTTAATTTCCGGCGCGTCGTAAACGCCGACTTCCGGCATGGCGATGCCGGCGGCCTCGGCCTGGCGGCGCACGGTATTGACCAGCCACAGTTCTGTTTCGTTGCGCGGCTGCTCGATCATCTGCATGCCGGTACTGCGCTTGGCCATCCACTTGGAGATCAGCAGCGACACGATCGCGCCGCCGAAGCCGAACATGGCGGACATCAACAGCAGGGCGCCATTGTTGCCAAGGTTAATGCCGAAAACGCCCTGCAGGACGCTCAGCACGATGCCGAGCAGGACCATCACGGCCAAGTTGGTGGCGAGGAAAAGGGCTACGCGCTTGAACATGCTTCTTTCTCTGGGCTGCTTATCCGGGGATGAAACCAGTTACGCTTCGTTGAGTATGAGCAGGCACGGTTAATTTCAAGTGCATGAGCCCGGCACCGCCAAGGAGTCAGCGCGTCTTCAGCCCGGCGGCCGCTATCGCGGGCGCTTCGCCCCCTCGCCGACCGGCGCCCTGCACCTCGGCTCGCTGACCGCCGCCCTGGGCAGTTGGCTGCTCGCCCGGCACGCCGGCGGAGACTGGCTGGTTCGCGTCGAAGACATCGACCCGCCGCGGGAAGTTCCGGGCGCCGCCAGGCAGCAGATCGAGACACTGAAGGCCTTCGGCCTGGAATCGGACGAGCCCGTCGTTTTCCAGAGCGCGCGTTCGGAACTGTACGAGGCCGCCCTGCGGCGCCTGCTCGATGCGGGCACTGCCTTCGCCTGCCGCTGCAGCCGCAGCGATCTGGCGGCGAGCGACGGGATCCATCGCGTTTGCGTACCCCGGCCCTCCGGGAAGGCGAGCGCTTTCCGATTGCGCGTGCCGGAGCAGGACATCGCTTTCGTGGACCGCTTCCGGGGCCGCTTCGCCCAGAACCTGGCCCGCGAGGCCGGGGATTTCGTGCTCAAGCGCGCGGACGGGCTCTGGGCCTACCAACTCGCGGTCGTGGTGGACGACCACGCGCAGGGCATCACCGAAGTCGTGCGCGGCGCCGACCTGCTCGATTCCACGCCGCGGCAAATCTGGCTGCAACGGCAGTTGGGCGTTCCGACCCCGGCCTATGCGCACCTGCCGCTGATCACGTTGCGCGACGGCGAAAAGCTGAGCAAATCCCTCGCCAGCCGCCCGGTCGATCCGCAGGCCCCGCTTCCGGCGCTGGCCGCCGCCTATGCCTGGCTCGGGCAGCAGACGGTCGTGCCGAGCAGCCGCGCGAGCACGCCGTCAGCGTGGCTGAACGCAGCTTTGCAGGGCTTCAACCCTGCCCGAATCCCCGCCCTTGACGTCGTTCTCGATCAGTGACGGACTTCACATCATTTTTGTGAACTGATTCACATATTTTGCTGCCGTTCAGGCTTGCACTTGACGCCGGAACCGGCGAGTCTCTAGGGATTCCTGCACCGATTGGTGCATTGCAGTATTTTCGGGGCGGTATGGCTGACATTCGCATCATCAAGAAGTATCCCAACCGGCGTCTGTACGACACCGAGATCTCCTGTTACGTGACCCTGGAAGACGTGCGCCAGCTGATCATGGAGGGCGAGAGCTTCGAAGTGCGCGATGCCCGCACCGGCAACAACCTCACGCGATCGGTGCTGCTGCAGATCATCTCCGAGAACGAGGAACTGATCGGCCAGCCCATCTTCTCGACGCAGTTGCTCACCCAAGTCATCCGTTTCTACGGGGATTCGCTGCAAGGCATCATCGGCAGCTATCTCGAACGCAGCATCCAGATGTTCAGCGACCAGCAACAGCAACTGCGCGGGCATCTCGGCAACCTGATGGGCCAGACGCCCTTCTCCCTGCTCAACCAGATCGCCGAACGCAACATGGATATCTGGAAAGGCCTGCAGCAGGGCCTGATGAACGGGCTGGCGAATCCGCCGGAAAAACCCAGCCGCCCCGCAACGCGCGCACGCACGACCCGCAAGGCGAAATCGGACGCGCGTCCCTGATCGTCCGCGACCTGCGCAGCGCTAGCGCGCTCCCGCTCCGCAATATTTCGCCCGGAATTTTTCCGCTTCCGGCATCAGCGCACGCAAGCGTTCGATGCGGTTCGCCGGATCGGGATGCGTCGAAGCGAACTCCGGCGGACGCTGGCCGCCATTGAGTTGCGCCATGCGCTCCCACAAGGGAACCGCCGCCTGCGGGTCGTAGCACGCCGCCGCGGCGAGCATCAGCCCCACTTCGTCCGCCTGCGTCTCGTGCTCGCGCCCGTAAGGCAGGATGAAGCCGTACTGCGCGCCGGCACCGAGCGCGCCCATGATCATCTGTTGCTGGCGCGGATCCATGTCGCCCAGCGCGATGCCCGCCGCCATCTGCCCCATCTGCACCAGCTTCTGCTGCGCCATGCGCTGCGAACCGTGCCGCAACAGGGCGTGGGCGATTTCGTGCCCCATCACCACCGCTAGCGCGTCCTCGTTCTGCGCCACCGGGAACAGGCCTGTGTAGACCGCCATCTTTCCGCCGGGCAGGCAGAAAGCATTGGCCTGATCGGATTGCAACACGGCCACGCTCCAGTCGAAACGCTGCGCCAGTTCCGGTGAAGGCTGGCCGTGCTTCGTGGCCAGGATCGCCTCGACCTCGTCGGCGCGCTCGACCAGACGGCGGGCGATCTCGCCTACCTGCCGCGCGGCCGGATCGTTCGGTGGCAGCGCGAGCTCGGTCGCCAGCACTTCCTGGAATGCCTGCAAGCCGAGTTGCGCTTCCTCTTCGGCCGTGGCGCCGTAGTGGGCGCGCTCGCCGGTGTAAGGATCGGTCTTCGCATTGCCGAACCACTGCCAGAGCACGTAGCCGCCGAACAAGAGGATCACCCACCAGCGGATTCCGCCGGAACGGCGACGCCCGTCGCCATACGTGCGTCGGTCCTGCATCGGGTTCATGCGCATCGACTGTCTCCGCTCATAGTTCGCGCACGACCCGGAAACCGGTACGCGCGCTCGTGTTGCGTGCGTCCACGCCTTGCCGGAAAGCCGAACGAGCCTGCTCCAGCGCGCTGGCCCAGGAGGCGCCGCGAACGACGCGCTGCCTGCAACCGGGATTGACCCAGGCGCTGCCGTCCATGGGGGCGCGTTTGTAGCTGTCGTGCCAGCAATCGAGCGTCCATTCGGAAGCATTGCCGATCAGATCGAAACTGCCGTAAACCTCGGGCGGAAAACTGCGCGTCGGTGCCGGCCCCCAGAAACCGTCGCGATAGCCCGGTACGGCATTGCCCCAACGCCGGCCCCGCATCGACTGGTCGCCCTCGCCCGTGAGGTTGCCCACCAGGCGTTTCGGGCGACCTTCGCCCCAGGGATAGGCGGTGCCGGAGCCTGCGCGCAGGACGTATTCGAATTCCGCCTCGCTGGGCAAGCGGTATTTCTGTGCGGTCTGGCGCGACAACCACTCCGCATAGGCAACGCCATCCTCGAAGGCGACATGCAGCACCGGCATGTCGTCGGTCGCCAGCGCGCCGACATGGTCGTGGCGCCAGTTCACGCCCTCGCGATCGCTCATCTGCCCGGTCTTCTCGTCGAACACGCGGGAACGGCCGGCGCGTTCGGCGACGCTGCGATAACGGGCCGCAACGACGAAGCGACGGAACTGGGCGACGGTGATCTCGTTGCGCGCCAAGGCGAAACCGCGGGTGAAAATCACGCGATGCTGCGGCCCTTCCGCGGCCTGCCGGCTCGCTTCATCGTCCGGCGAGCCCATGCGGAAACTGCCGTGCGGCATCACCACCATCTCCGGCCCCTTGCCGCCGATGGCCAGCGCCTCGGCGAAAATCTGCCGCGGCACGAACAAACCGTAATGGCGCGCGACATAGATGCGCTGGCGCAACCGGTCCGGCCCCGCCGCCTGCGCCGCGATGCGACGCACATGCGCCAGGCTCTTGCCCGCCTGCTCCAGATCGAGCTTGTCGACCGCGGCATGGCCCTGGTCGAGCAAGGCATCGGTCAGCGCCTGCCTCAGTTCGAGGATGCGCAGCGCCATGACTTCATTGCGCGGCGATTCGGGCCACCAGCGCCGGGCCTCGGCCAGACGCGATTGGGCGGCGGCGTAATCTTCCGCACCAGCGGCTTTCCAGGCGCGTTGCAGCAGGAACTCGTGCCAACGCCGGAGGACGTCCGTCGTCGGCGCGTAATCGGGCGCGAGGCTGCGGGCACGCCGGATCGATTCCAGGGCATTGCCGCCGGCCGGCAACAGGAAGTGGCCCTGTCGTGCGGACCGCTCCGCCGCGTCGAGCAGGGCCTGCGCCTTTCGCGCCGCCGCCAGGCGTTCGCGATAGCCGGCGAGATCCGGATGCGCCGGCAGCGCATCGGCGACGATGCGATCGATGCGCGCAGCTTGCGCCAGATCGCCCGCGCGCATCGCGAGGCGCCCGCGTTCGAGCATCGCATCGAGCGTGGAATGCAGGCCTTCGCGCGCCGTGGCGTTTTCCGGTTCGATCGCGAGGACCGCGAGATACAACTCCAGCGCCCCCGGTCCGGGGCTGGCGCCGCGCTCGAGCAGGCCGGCATCGAGCGCCTGTCCGGCCTGCCGCAGCGTGCGCGGGACCTGCGCGGCCTGGAGCGTCGGCAGGATCGGACGCCAGGTCGCGGCGTCCTGCACGGTTTCCTCGCTCCGGGCCGGTCGGCTCGCCGGTGGTTTCGCCGCGGCCGGCGCGCGCGTGCGCTCGGTCGGCGGAGGTTCCGCCTGCCGGCAGCCTGCGATCGACAACAGCAACATGGCGACGAGAAAAGGCGAACGCAGCCGCATCATGGGGAATCTGGCCCGCTTTCGAGGCGTTTAGGCTAACCTGAGCGCTTTGATCAGTCCAAGCCCACGTGAACCACTGGATAGATTCGCCCGACGCGCTTGAGGCGCAGTTGCAACGCTGGAACGCGCCGCCGTCGGTGGCCCTCGATACCGAGTTCGTCCGCGAACGTACCTATTACCCGCAGTTGGCGCTCGTGCAGATCGCCATTCCCGGCGAGGTGCTGCTGGTCGATCCGCTGGTGCCGGGCATCCCGGAGCGGTTGCGCGCGCTGCTCGACGACGAACGCATACTGAAGATCATGCACAGCGCCAGCGAAGACCTGCAGGCCTTCCTGCGCGGTTGCGGCACCGTGCCGTCGCCCCTGTTCGACACCCAGGTCGCCGCCGGCATGACCGGACTGGGTGCCGGCCTGGGCTACCAGAAACTCGTGCAGCAACTCACCGGAGAAACGCTGGAAAAAGGCGAGACGCGTTCCGACTGGCTGCGTCGCCCGCTGTCGGACTCGCAGCTGCACTACGCCGCCGAAGACGTGCTGCACCTGCACGACATGCATGCGCAGTTGTCGGCTTCGCTGGAAGGACTCGGCCGCAGCGCTTGGCTCGAGGCCGATTGCGCCCGCGCCGTGCGCAACGCCCGCAGCGACACCGACGATCCCCATCCGCACCTCGCCCTGCGCAGCGCACAGACGCTCGACGCCGAAGCCCAGGCCCGGCTGTGCCGCCTGCTGCGCTGGCGCGACGCCGAAGCGCGCCGCCTCGATCGCCCGAAGAGCTGGATCCTCGACAACGAACTGGCCGTCGCGCTGGCGCGCCGCGTCCCCGAGGATTTCCCTCGCTTCAACGAAGTGCTCGACCGTCATCCGAAAGCGCCGCGCAAATCCCGGCGCGAACTCTGGGACCTGATCGGTGCGCCGATCTCCGACAGCGAACGCAGCATCCCGCTCGGCAGCAGCGAGCAGATCGACAAGAACCGCTTGAAGCGCATGCAGGAAGCCGTCGCCGGCGTCGCGCAATCGCTCGACATTCCCGAAGGCCTGCTGTGCTCGCGCAAGCACCTGGAAAGCCTGCTCGAAGGCCGGGGCTGGCCGGACGCGCTGGCCGGCTGGCGGCGCGAACGGCTGGAAACGGTGCTGGCGCCGCTGATTCCTGCCGCCGCTTGACAGCGCCGACCCCGATCGGTTCCACTCGAACCATGCATTCTTTCCGCAAATCGACGACCACTACGACCACTACCCGTTCTCGGGTGCGGTCGGTCGCGCGCGGATAGTTCCCACGCAAACCGGTCCCGCATCCCGACGAGGATGCGGCGGCCCGCTCCCTCCGATCGCGACGCAGGGCCTTCTTCCGGAGGCTTCATGAGTTCGTCGCCCGTTGCAATTCCTCCCGCACCTGCGTCGCCGCGCTTCGTCGCGCACAAGTTCGGCGGCTCTTCGCTCGCCGACGCCGCCGGCTTCCGCCGCGTCGCCGAAAACCTGCGCGAGCGCAGCGGCGAATCGCAGGCCATCGTCGCCTCGGCCATGTACGGCGTCACCAACGCGCTGTCGGCCCTGGCCGAAACCGCAGCACTAGGCAGCGAGGCCTGGCGGCAGGACTTCGAAACCTTGCGCGAACGCCATCTCGCCACGTCCACCGCCCTGCTACCGGAGGCCGGAGCGCTGCGCGACTGGCTGGACTCGGAATTTTCCCGGCTCGAAACCCTGTTGCAGGCGCTGTCCGTGCTCGGTATCCAAAGCACGGAGGCGTTCGAACGCATCCAGGGCCTGGGCGAAGTCTGGTCCTCGCGCTTGCTGGCCGAATACCTGCGGCAAACGGGCGATGCCTGCGATTGGCTCGATGCGCGCGAAGTGCTGATCGTCGAGCACGGCGATCTCGGCGCGAACGTGGACTGGGAGCGCAGCGCGGAACGGCTCCGCCTCTGGCGCAATGCGCACGCCGCGCCGCGGATCGCCATCACCGGTTTCGTCGCACGTACCGCCGATGGTCGCGCCACCACGCTGGGCCGCAACGGCAGCGATTATTCGGGCGCGATCTTCGCAGCGCTGTTCGATGCCTCCGAGCTGCACATCTGGACGGATGTGGACGGCGTGCTGTCGGCCGATCCCCGCCTCGTGCCCGAAGCGGTGTCGCTGGCCGGGCTTTCCTACGACGAAGCCTGCGAACTGGCCTACTTCGGCGCCAAGGTCATCCATCCGCAGACGATGACGCCAGCCGTCGCGCGCGCCTTGCCGATCCTGATCCGCAACACCTTCCGCCCCGCCTTCCCCGGCACGCGCATCGCCGCGCAAAGCGCCGACTCGGGGCCGGTGAAGGGCCTCACCCTGGCGTCGGATCTCGCGCTGCTCAACGTCGAAGGCGCCGGCATGATCGGCGTTCCGGGAACCGCGCAGCGCGTATTCGAAGCCCTGCGCCTGGCCGGCGTGTCGGTCGTGATGATTTCGCAGGGTTCGTCCGAACATTCGATCTGCTGCGTCGTGCGCGCCAGCGAATCGGCCCGCGCCAAGGCCGCAGTGACCGAGGAGTTCGCGCGCGAACTGGCCCGCGGGCAAATCCAGGACATCGCCCTGACGCACGACATCAGCGTGCTGGCCGCGGTGGGCGATGGCATGGCCGGCACGCCAGGCATCGCCGCACGTGTGTTCGAGTCGCTGGCGCGGGCACGGGTGAATGTGCGAGCCATCGCGCAAGGCGCGTCGGAACGCAACATCTCCATCGCCATCGCCAGCAGCGAGGCCAGTCGCGCCCTGCGCGCCGTGCATGCCGGTTTCTGGCTTTCGCCGCAAACGGTGTCGGTCGGCGTGATCGGCCCCGGCAAGGTCGGCGCGGCCCTGCTCGACCAATTGCAGGAAGCGATGCCACGCCTGCGCCGCGAGGCCAACATCGATCTGCGCCTGCGCGCCCTGGCGAGCAGCCAACGCCAATGGCGCGACGAGATCGGTTTCGCCGGCCCCTGGCGCGAGGCGATGCAGGGCACGAGCGAAGTCTGCGATCTCGCCGCCTTCGCCGCCCACGTGCGCACCGATCACCTGCCGCATGCGGTGATCCTCGACTGCAGCGCCAGCGACGCGGTGGCCGCCCACTATGCCGACTGGCTGGCAGCCGGCATCCATGTCATCACGCCGAACAAGAACGCCGGAGCCGGCGACTGGAGCCGTTACCAGGCGATCCGCGCCGCCGCCGCGCACAGCGGCGCCCGGTTCCGTTACGAAGCGACGGTCGGCGCCGGCCTGCCGATCATCCAGACCCTGCGCGACCTGCTCGACACCGGCGACGAGCTTCTCGCCGTGGACGGCATTTTCTCCGGCACCCTGGCCTGGCTGTTCAATCGCTACGACGGCAAGCAGCCGTTCTCCGAGCTGGTACTCGAAGCGAAAGCGCTGGGCTACACCGAACCCGATCCGCGCGACGACCTGTCCGGCGCCGACGTCGCGCGCAAGCTGGTGATCCTGGCGCGGGAAGCGGGTGTCGCGCTATCGCTGGACGACGTGGAGGTCGAAAGCCTGGTGCCTGCATCGCTGACCGAGGCCAGCCGCGAGGAATTCCTGCAACGCCTCGGCGAAACCGATGCGACGATGCAAGCCCGGCATGCCGCGGCGGCGGCGCGTGGACAAGTGTTGCGCTATGTCGCCAGCCTGCAGCCGGCCCGCGACGGCGCGCATGCCCGGGCCCGCGTCGGCCTGGTCGAACTGCCCGTCGATCATGCGTTCGCCCACCTGCGCCTGACGGATAATGTCGTGCAGTTCAGCACGCGCCGTTATTCGGAGAATCCCCTCGTGGTACAGGGGCCGGGCGCCGGCCCGGAGGTCACCGCGGCCGGCGTGTTCGCCGACCTGCTGCGCGTTGCGGCGAATCTCGGAGCCAAGCTATGAAGCGGGCCATTGCATGAAACAGAAGATTGCCAGTGCCTTCGCACCTGCCAGCGTGGGCAATGTCGGCGTGGGTTTCGACATCCTCGGCCATAGCGTCGCCGGTGCGGGCGATACCGCGCACGTTCGCCGCATCGACGAACCCTGCGTGCGCATCGCCGCCATCCGTGGCCTGGTCTCCGACCTGCCGCTGGACGCCGAGCGCAATACGGCCGGCGCGGCGCTGATCGCGCTGCGCGAAAGCCTTGCCCTGCCCTACGGTTTCGAGGTCGAACTCGACAAGGGCATCGCACTGGGCTCGGGCATGGGCGGTTCGGCCGCTTCCTGCGTGGCGGCGCTCGTGGCCGCGAACGCATTGCTGGATGACGCGCTCTCGCGCGAACAGCTTTATCCCTTCGCGATGACCGGCGAAGCCGTCGCCAGCGGCGGCCGCCATGGCGACAACGTCGGACCGATGCTGCTGGGCGGCCTGGTGCTCGCGACCAGCGAACATCTGGTGCGCATCCCGGTGCCCGCCGCATGGCATTGCGCCCTAGTGCATCCGCAGGCCGTGCTGGAAACGCGGCGCGCACGCGAAGCATTGCAGGGAAGTTATGCCCTCGGCGATTTCGTCGCGCAAAGCGCCAACCTCGCCCTGGTACTGACCGGTTGCCAGCAGGGCGACGCCGCGCTGGTGCGCGCCGGCCTGCGCGATGTGCTGGTCGAGCCGCGGCGCGCGCCGTTGATCGCCGGCTTCGATCGCGTCAAGCGGGCGGCGCTCGATCGCGATGCGATGGGCGCCAGCATTTCCGGCGCCGGCCCCAGCGTCTTCGCCTGGTTCGAATCGCGCGAAGCCGCGGTGGAAGCGGCCGTCGCGATGCGCGCCGCCTTCGCCGAAGCCGGCTTCGACAGCGAATCCCATGTTTCGCCGATCGACGGCCCCGCCGCGCACCTGCTGGCATGAAGTACTTCAGCACACGGGGCGCGTCTCCCGCCGCCGACCTGAGCGCCGCCATCTCGGCCGGCCTCGCACCCGATGGCGGCCTCTATGTTCCGCAGCATTTCCCGCGGCGCGTACCGACGGATTTCGCTGGCCTGGAAACCTTGCCCGAGATCGCATCGCGTTTGCTGCAACCGTTTTTCGAAAGCGATGCTCTCGCGCCGGAACTGGATGCGATCTGCGCGCAGGCGTTCGACTTTCCGGCGCCGCTGCGAGCCTTGTCCCCTCTCCCTCCGGGAGAGGGTGCCCGAAGGGCGGGAGAGGGTTCGCACTCGGCGGGTGAGATCACGCATTCCCCTCTCCCTCCGGGAGAGGGTGCCCGAAGGGCGGGAGAGGGTTCGCACTCGAACGATCTCATCCTCGAACTCTTCCACGGCCCTACCGCCGCCTTCAAGGACTTCGGCGCGCGTTTTCTCGCGGCCTGCCTGCAACGCGTGCCGCGCGACGCATCGCGGCCGCTGACGATACTCGTGGCGACCTCGGGCGACACCGGCGCCGCGGTGGCCGGCGCCTTCCACGGCTTGCCCGGTTTGCGCGTCGTCGTGCTGTATCCGGACGGCCGCGTGTCGCCGCGGCAAGCGCACCAGCTCGGCTGTTTCGGCGACAACGTGCATGCTTTCCGCGTGGCCGGCAGCTTCGACGATTGCCAGCGCCTGGTGAAGCAGGCCCTCAACGATGGCGAGCTGCAGAAATCGGTTCCGCTGAGCTCGGCCAACAGCATCAGCCTCGGCCGATTGCTGCCGCAGATGTCGTACTACGCCGCGAGTTCGCTCGCTTTCTGGCGCGAGCGCGGCGAGCCCCTGAACTTCGTCGTGCCCACGGGCAATCTCGGCAATGCCTTCGCCGCGATCCTGACGCGCGCCTGCGGCCTGCCGATCGGACGCATCGCCCTCGCCACGAACGCGAACCGCGTGCTTCCGGATTTTTTTGCCGGCGAGGCGTATTCGCCGCAGCCCAGCCTGGCGACGCTCGCCAATGCGATGGACGTGGGCGCGCCCAGCAACTTCGAACGATTGCAGTGGCTGTATCCCGATCCGGATCAATTGCGCGCCGCCTTCGTCGCGCGCTCCGTTTCCGACGACACCATCCGCGCAACGATCCGCGACCTGCATGCGCGCACCGGCGAGATCGTCTGCCCGCATACCGCCACCGCGTTGTCGCTGCTGACGGCGCTGCGCGACGAAGGCGAACGCGGCCCCTGGGCCGTCGCCGCCACCGCGCATCCAGCCAAGTTCGAGACCATCGTCGAGCCGCTGATCGGCCGCGCCGTGCCGGTTCCGCCGGCATTGGCGGCTTTGCTGGCCCGCCCCGCGCGGGCGGAACCGCTGGCTGCGGACTACGCCGCATTGCGCGACCGCCTGAAGGTCCTGACGGGCTGAGGGCCCCTGGCCTAGCCACGCCCGCCCCCGCCGGCCTATAATTCCCGCCGCCAGTGGGGGGGTAGCTCAGCTGGGAGAGCGCGTCGTTCGCAATGACGAGGTCGTGGGTTCGATCCCCATCCTCTCCACCACT
>CAYWHO010000001.1:23312-38741 GCA_964458195.1 uncultured Arenimonas sp. | reverse complement strand
TCGATGGCGATCTTGCGCGCCATCGCATTCTCCTCCGGCACGTTCGCGGTGATGCCGGGATCGTCGAGGATGCGCCGCAGGTTCCCATTGCGCGGGTCGTACAACCACCAGCGCGGATCGCGCAGGGTCGAGGCGCGTTCGGTCACCAGCCAGCGCGCCGTCGGACCGCTGCCTACTTGCAGTCCGATATCGCGGCCGGGGAATCGCTTCGCGATGTCCGCGACCACGCCCTGCGCATCGCCGATGCCGTAGGTCGCGGCAACCGTGCTGCGGTAACTCGCTGCCATCGGCTGCAGCGCGCCCGGATCGACCACGACTTCGTCGAGATCGGCTTCACCGCGAGGATCTTGGTGCAAGGTCTGCAGCTTGTCGTTCGCGTCCAACTGCATCACCCGGCGGAAATCCCCGCCTGGCGCCGTACTGCCGGGATTGCCCGTCATAAGCAAGCCGCCGTCGGGAAGGGCCGCCAGCAGGTCCAATCGCTCCATCGGCTTGAGGCGCAGTACTTCGCTCAGTTTCCCGTCCGGACGCACGCGATACAGCGCATCGTAGTTTCCCTCGAAACGCGCCAACGCGACGATGCGGCCCTGCGCATCCAGCGCGACATCGTGGATCCATCGCGGGTCCTGGCGCAGCAGTGTGCGCCTGCCCTGCGCATCCATGCGCACGATCCGCCAGTGTTCGGCCTTGCCCACCGCGACCCGCTCGCGCAGCAGCACCGCGGCTGGTTGCGACGGATCCAGTTGCATCACCCGCCGCCGTTCTACGCCGCCCAGCGGCACGCGCACACCGTTGCGGCCGTCGATGCCGACCATCGTCAGCGCGCGCGGCGCGCTCAGGAACAGCCAGCGTCCATCGCGCGACCACATCAGTTGTTCGGCCTGGGTGCTGCCGACCAGCACACGCGCACTGCCGCCGTTCGTCGGCAGCAACCATAGGGCGCGCGAATCTTTCTGCTCGCGCAGGTAGGCCACGAAGTCGCCGGCCGGCGACAACTGCGCGGCCACCAGGGTGCGGTTCTCGATGAAGGCGCTGCGCGGCAGGCGCGGCGCGCGCGGCAAGGCACGTTGCGTGGCTTCGACCGCGCGCAGGCCCTGAACTTCCTGCGCCGGCAAAGTCTTAGGCGCGATCAGCAGCGTGCACAGCGCGGCCGCGCCGGCAAAGATTCGGAACATCGTCATCTTCGATTCCTCGTTCCGTCTCAGGCCGCGACCGGCGACGCTTTCGGCGCGGCCACCGGCAGGGTTTCGCGGCGCGGCACCATCAGCCACAGGCTGACCAAGGCCGGCAGGCCGACCACGCCGCACAGCAAGATCCAAGCCCAACGACCGCGCGTCGAATGCTCCTGCTTGCCGGTCAGCCACACCGCGCCGAGCAGCGACAACAGGCAGCACGCGCCGGCCAGCCACAGGATCTGCACCGGCATCGGCTCGGGCTTGGCGCGCAATGGATCCTTCGCCGCGAACAGGTCCTGCGCACCGAGGCAGATCGCGCGCAGCACCGGCGACAACCAGGTGTTGCGATTGGTGTAAGACGAAGGCAGGTCGATCGACAGCGCGCGGCGCGCGACTTCCCGCGCCTGGCCCTTGCCGTCAACGCGCAGCACCTGCTGGAACGGATGTTGCAGTTCGCCGCTCCACACACCCCAGGTATAGGTATAGGACACCAGATAGCCGTCGAGCAGTTCCACCACGTCCATCCGGCTGAGATTGCCGACCGCACCCGGCATCGGCACGCGCATCAGCGGTTGCAGCCGGTCGAGTCCGTTCATTGCCTCGCGCCCCGGATAGAAGTACGCGGCGCGATCGCTGAGCACCAGGAGATTGTCGCCGGTCGGCGCCGGCGGGCTAGCCATCACCTCGCCCTGCGGCAGGTGGATGCGTTCGAAGATGCGCTGCTGTTCGCTGTCGTACTGGTAGGCCGCATGCGCGTTGTACAGGTAGCTGGCGCCGAACGGCATGGTCGGCGCGGGGAACGCCGCCTGTTCCTCGCCGACACCCATCTCGCCGATTCGGCGCTGGTCGCGCAGGCCACGGGTGACGAAGCGTTCGCGGTCGTGGCTGTACACCAACATCAGGTTGTTGTCGCCGTCGCCGAATTCCAGCGGCGTCAGATTGGTCAGGCTGTTGCGCACCGGTAGGTTGCGCAGCGGATAGGCCGTGTACACGTCCGACAGCGCAATCTGTTCGCGCCACAGTGCGGCCTCGGAATCACGGCTGTTTTCGATGCCGAGCAGCAGCATCTCCTTGCCTTCGGCGCGATCCGCTTCGATGTATCCGCCCTTCGGAGGCGTGGGTGTGTTCAGCGGATGGCTACCGCTGACCGTCCAGAAAAGTTCGACGCCGAAGCCGAGCATCCAGATCAGGAAGTACGCGCCCAGCTGCACCGGCAAGGCGATCACCAGCGTCGCCAGCGGATTGCGCGAGGGCGCGGCCGGATCCGGCTTGAACGCGATCGCCAGCATCACCGCCAGAAAGGCGATGACGACCAGCTGCACGCCCAACATCGCCACGCCGGAGGCCTGCGCATACATGAACAGGTTCGGCAGCAGGAAAGCGGCGAACGAATAGCGGCGATTGCCGACCATCGCGTAAGCACCGGCCAGATAACCCGACACCGCGATCAACCAGGCGGCGACCGGCAGCAGCCAGTGGCGCAGGTCAACCACGCGCGCGGTCATGCTTTCCTGGTAGAAGCAAATCAGGAACATAGGCAACGCGACCGCGGCCAGCAGCAGCACCACGCTGGCGCTGCTCAGCGCACCGGCGATCTGCAGGCGATGCATCGGACGATGCAGCAGGTTCAGCCACTGGTTCGGCTTGCGGTAACTACCCATCTGGTAGAGACCGAGCAGGATGCCAGCCACCGCGTAAACGGCGGCGAAAATCTGGTAGACGAAGATGGGTTGCTGGGCCATGTCCACCATGCGGCTGAGGAAACCCAGCACCACCAGGTTGATGACGCCGGCAACGGTGGCCCACAGGCGGAAGCGCAGCAGCTCGCCCTTGAAAAGATCGATCATGTGTTTGTCCTCGTGCCGTTATCCGGCGTTTTTGCGCGCTCAGGCAGCTGCCGGCGCCGCGTGGTTCTTGGCAAGGAAAGCGTTGACAGCACGGTCCAGGCTCACCGGCATCGATTGCACGTTGCGGGCACCAGCCTCGCGCAGGAAGCGCTCGAATCCATCGTCCTGGTCCAGCACCAGGTAGTGATGCAGGCCGTCGATGCGCTGCACTTCCAGCAGGCCCGGCACCTTGTGCAACTCCGGGCCCTTGAAGGGCACGTCGGCGACCCAGTGACTGACGCGCGCGGTGAATTCTTCCGGCGCCGACATGTTCTTCAGCTGGCCGCGCTCGAGGATGATCAGGTTGTCGGCGACGCGCTCGATCTCCTCCATCTGGTGCGAGCAATAGATCACCGTGCAGTCCTCGGCGGCATTGCTGTACAGCAGCGATTCCAGGAACGCACGCTTGGCGACGACGTCCAGGCCCAGCGTCGGCTCGTCCAGCACGAGCAGTTCGGGCCCTTGCGCCAAGGCCAATGCCAGGTTGAAACCGGCGCGCTCGCCGCGCGACAGCTGGCCGACCTTCTGTTCCGGCAGCACGTGGTAATGCCCGATCACGCTGTCGAATGCGCGCTGGTTCCAACGCGCGTACTGGTGCTTTTGCATCGTCGTCACGTGCGACACGCGCATCCAGTTCGGCAGCGTGTGTTCTTCGTTCACAAAACCAATCCGGCCGCGATCTTCCGGCGTCAGCTTCTGGCTGTCGCGACCGAGGATGCGCGCCTGCCCCGCCGTCGGCGGCATGAAGCCCATCAGGATGCGGAACAGGGTGGACTTGCCGGCGCCGTTGGCGCCGACGATGGCGTGGATGCGACCGCGCGGAATGCGCAGGTCGAGATTGTCCAGCGCGAGCTTGCGGCCGTAGCGTTTGCTCAGCGCGATGGTTTCTATGACGTAGTCGTTGCTCATGTAAGTGCTCGTTGTCGATTCATTCGATGCGGGTCAGTCGATGCGGATCAGTCGCGCTCAGGCGATCTTCCGGGGAACCAGCTGGCGAAATTCTTCCGCGACGCGGGCCTGCACCTCGTCAGGCGCGAAGCCGAGCGGAATCACGTCGTGGACGAAGCGGCCGATGGCGTCGTCCAGCCGGCGCTCGCGTTCGTCGTCGGACAGGCGCTGGCGCGGCGCGGCCACGTACAGGCCCATGCCCTGGCGCGATTCCAACCAGCCCTCGGCGGTCAGCTCGGCATAGGCCTTGGCCACCGTGTTCGGATTGATGGTCAGCTGCTGGGCCAGGCCGCGCACGCTCGGCAGCTGGTCGCCGGTCGTCAATTCGCCGGTGGCGATCTTCATCCGCACCGCATCGGCGATCTGCTTGCCGATCGGCCGCGGATCGCCGGTGGCGATCTGGATCATCAGGGCTTGGGTGCGTGCCATGGCCGTCCTATCTGTACTATTTGTGCTAGTACAGTACAGACAGCCTTTCGGGAATGTCAAGCCTTTGCGACGAAACGGGGGATTTGGGGTGTGGGGCGGGGTTTGGGGGCGCCTGGAGCATGTGCCCCAAGGTCAAGCCAAGAACCACAAAGCACATCTAAACAGGACGCAGATCCTTCTCGACATCAATCAAGTGACTACCAAGTCGCGCGCCTCTTCTCTTCTCTCGAAGCATTGGCAAGGAATTCATCAAGGTGCCAAGGAAGGTACATACCTCCGAATGATTTTCGTCCGCTGGAGAGAAATGCCAGCCACTACTTCCGCCATGAGCAAGGCTCGCGAACACCCAGCACCCTTTACCAACAATGCACATTGAGCTAATCGGAGGCGTTGCCTCATTCCAGCCAGACTCCCGAATAAGTTCAAGCAACCGTTGATACTCACCCTTCTTTGTTGAATCGCTGTCAAAAGCAAAAATGCATCGCAGCGCCGCCCCTTCAACGAGATCCTCGTCGGGCAAAGCGAGTGGGATTTTCCGAAAACTAATCGCACCATCAATAGCGTCCCGAAGCTCCCCCCGTGTAAGCACGGACTTCACTTCGATTTTCGCCAAGACAGCCTCTACAGGAACAATACCCTCGCCCTCAGAAAAAAGTAGAGATGGAACTCGGTCTCTGTCTACGACCAGCACATCGTCTTCTGTTCTCAGTTTCTCCCCATCCTTGGCGAATCTATCGCCCTCAACATCCACTGCTGTGCCGTGAATTGCCAAGCAGGAGGGAGGCAGCATAGGCCCAACAAGACGCGTCAGCACGAGCTCGCGAAAACGTCCTCTCAACCCACTATGAGGAATGTCTTGAAGCGCCTTAGCTTCGGCAATAACGCCTCGTATTCTGCTTGAAAGTATGGTTGCAATTAGCGAACTCTTCATCTCTTACCCCACTACAGTTTGCACAAGTATATGCAACCCATCAGAAAGGATATCTTATGCATGCCCTTGATTACGCTCCATTGCCATGAGCAACGTATCGGTAGTGCCAGCGCAGCTGCGCCTCATCTTTATTCGTTCGTTGCATTCACGCCTGGCAGCTAAGCCCCGGGACCGCCTGACATGGGAGATATCATTCAATCTCCCAGGCGATGCCGCGGTTCTTTAATGGAGCAGATACGCATGTCGCGAAGTGCCAGCCTGATCTGTGCGTTGTTCCTGTTGTTCTGTTCCGCCGCTGTCTTCGCGACACCGAAAGGCTGGCATCCCTCGCCCGGGCATACGCAGATCCCGATCTGGCCGGGCGCGATTCCGAATGCGCGAACGCTCGAAGAGCCGGAAGTGACGGGCGTGGCGATGACGAAGCGCGGCGGAACGACGCCGAAACTTGTCGGCGGCAAGCCCTGGATCTTCGTCGCCCAGGTCGCCGTGCCGACGATGACGGTGTATCCGCCGAAGGGCCGCAACACCGGCGCCGCCGTCATCGTGTTCCCGGGCGGCGGTTACAACGTGCTGGCGATGGACCTGGAAGGCACGGAAGCCTGCGACTGGCTGACCGCCAAAGGCATCACCTGCGTCTTGCTGAAGTATCGCGTGCCTTGCGAGAAGTCAGGCCCGTACCGTAACTGCCTGACGGCGCTGCAGGATGCGCAGCGCACGGTGGGGATGGTGCGCCACCGTGCCGCGCAGTGGAAGATCGATCCGCGCAAGATCGGCGTACTGGGATTCTCCGCCGGCGGCCATATGGTCGTCGCGATGAGCACGCAGTTCGACAAGCGTCTGTATCCGCTCGTCGATGCGGCCGATCGCGCGAGCTGCCGCCCCGACTTCGCCATCGCCCTGTATCCGGGCCACCTCGCGGTACCTGAGAAAAAATTCGCGTTGAATCCCGATGTGCGCATCACCCGCGATACGCCACCGACCTTCCTGCTGCATGCCAAGGACGATCCGGTCGACCCGGTGCAGAACTCGCTCGTGTATCACGCGGCGCTGGATAAGGCGGGCGTTCCGGTCGAACTGCAGGTGTTCGACAAGGGCGGACACGCGTTCGGCTTGCGACCTACGCATTCGCCCATCGATCAATGGCCGCGACTGGTGGAGCAGTGGCTGGGCAAGATCGGGATGCTGCCTTCCCGCTAGTTGTTCGGCTTCACGAAGCGCAGGGTCATGCGATCGCTTTCGCCGATCGCCAGGTACTCATCGCGGCCCTTGTCGCCTTCGCGAAGCGCGGGCGGCAGCGTCCAGACGCCATTCGGATAGTCCTTGCGATCCTTCGGATTGGCGTTGACCTCGCTGCGCGCTTCCAGGCGAAAACCGGCGCGCACGGCGAGATTGATCACATAGGCCTCGGGCAGGTAACCGCTGTTCCTGACTTTCTCGAGTTCGGCGCCTTCGGCCGCGCGGTGATCGACGACGCCCAACACGCCGCCGGGTTTGAGCACTTCGTAGAAGGCCGCGAACATTTCCTTCTCGTTACCGCCCATCACCCAGTTGTGCACGTTGCGGAAGGTCAGCACCGCATCGGCGCTGTTCGGTTCGCCCAGTTCCGGCGCCAGCGGATGGATCGGCTTCAGTTCGACGCGGTCGTACACATCCGGGCGTGCGCCCAACTTCGCGCGCAAGGCATTGTTCTGGTCGGCATAGAACTTCTCGCGGCCGGGCTCGACCAGCGAGGGATCGTTGATCACGCCGATGTACTTGCCCTTATCGCGCAGATAGGGCGCCAGAACTTCGGTGTACCAACCGCCGCTGGGCCAGATTTCGATGACGGTCATGCCGGGCTTCACGCCGAAAAATTCCAGCGTCTCGCGCGGATGGCGGTATTTGTCTCGTGCGCGGTTCTTGGCCTCGCGCCAGTCGCCGGCGAGCACGGTATCGAACGCACCGCTGCTGGCGGGTGCGGTCGGCGTGGCTTGCGCCTCGGACGTATCAGCGACCGTTTCCGGCGCGTGCTTGCAGGCGGCGAGGGAAAACAGCAACGCGGAACAGAGGGCGAGACGTTTCATTCAATACTCCGGCGAGATGCGCGGATCATAGCGCGGCGCTCGTCATGCCGGGATTACGCCGCGGCGCAGGCCCCTCGCCCGCGCTTGCTTTTGCCCCTCACCCTGACCCTCTCCCCATCAATGGGGAGAGGGGAATGTAGCGAAAACGCCGTGTCCGGCATTCCCTCTCCCCGCGTGCGGGCGCCCAAAGGGCGTGCAAGGCTGAGAGGGTTGGGGTGAGCATCGCGATGAAGCCTCGCGCCCAGAGGGCGCTCCTACAACACCGGGCGTAGCGTGGGCGTAGGGTGGGCGTAGGGTGGGCTTCAGCCCACCGTTCGAACCTCGCGGAATCGCACGCTGGGCTTGTCAGCCCAGCCTACGATTTCCTCATTTCTCATCGATGCGCTGGGCTTTCCAGCCCAGCCTACGAGCAACTCCGGGAAAGGGTTGGGGTGAGGGGCGAAAAACTACAGCCGCGTATGCTCCGGATACGGCGGCACGTCGGCGTAACCGCCATCGCGCAGCCGCGCCTGCAGGGCCTGCCACCAACCCACGTCGAAGATTTCGCCATGGACATCCAGCAGGGCCGCGCGCTGTTCCGGGGTCAGACCCAGGAAGCGCGGGAATTGTTCCGGGAAGACATCGTTCTCGGCGACGTAGTACCAGGCCCCGTGGTGCATCTCCTCTTCCTCGTTGCGCGGCTCGGGCAGGGCCCGGAAGCGGCATTCGCTGACCAGGCAGAGTTCGTCGTAGTCGTAGAAGATCGCGCGACCATGCCGGGTCACGCCGAAATTCTTCAATAGCAGATCGCCCGGGAAGATATTGCTGCGCGCGAGGTCCTTGATCGCCTGGCCGTAGTCGAGCACGGCGGCCAGCGCCGCGGCTTCCGGCACTTCCTTCACATACAGGTTCAGCGGGCGCAGGCGGCGCTCGACATAGCAGTGGTGCACGACGACATCGTCGCCATCGAGGCTGACCGATTCCCGACACTCGCCCAGCAACTCGTCCAGCAGGGCCGGCGCGAACTGCGAACGCGGGAAGCGCAGGAAGCGGTACTCCTGCGCGTCGATCAGCCGGCCGACGCGGTCGTGCTTGAACACCAGCAGGTATTTCTCCCGCACCTGCTCGCGCGCGATGTTCTTCGGGTAGGCGAACTTGTCGCGGATCAGCTTGAACACCAGCGGGTAACCCGGCAGGGTGAACACGGCCATGACCATGCCGCGTTCGCCTTCGGCCTGGATCAAGCGCTGTTCGGCGTTGGCGCCGAGGTAACGGAAGAAATGCCGGTAGCGTTCCGTCTTGCCCTGCTTGGCGCGGCCGAGCACGGTGTAGATCTCGTCCAGCGGTTTGCCCGGCAGCAGGATGCGCAGGAAGACGACGGCGTCGCCGATCGTCGGCAGGTCGGCATGGAAATAGCTGTGCGTATAGCCGAACAGCACCGCCACGTGCTGGCGCGTGCACAGCACCGCATCCACGCGCAGGCCGGCCTCGTCGTTCACCAGCGCAATCACGCAAGGCGCGTGCTGCTCGCGGCCGAACAGGCGCCCGACGAGATACGCACGGCGTTCGCGATAGAAGACGGTTTCCAGCAGTTCGATGCCGAGCACGCCGGCTTCGCCCCAATCCGCCAGCCGTTGCTGCAAGGTCGCGGCAATGCGCGCGGCGTCGCCTTCGGCATCGGCATACGGCACGGCGAAGGGATAGTCTCCGAGCACGCGGCGGAACATCGCGGCGGGCTCGTCGGTAACGGCATAACTATGCCGCGCGACCGGATGGGTGATGCGATCGGTCGGTTCGATGTCGAGCGCGACGAATTCGATGTCTTCGGCCACGCCACGCGTGCGGAAGAAGCGCCGGGTCAGCGTGTTGAAGAAGGTCTTGAACAGCTCCTGGTCGAGCTGGTCGGCGATCAATGCCGCGTAACGATCGCGCACGGCCGACCACAGCCCGCGGTCGGCGGCGTCGCCCTGCAAGCGCGACTCCAGCGCCGCGGAGGTCTCGGCCACGCAGCGGTCGTACAGTTCGATGCGCTCGACCGCGTCCTCGCGCGAGCCGCCCCAGTCGCGATGCTCGAACCGCTGCTTGGCGCGGCGCGTGACCGCATCGAAACGCGCATCGTAATCGCTGAACCCGTCGCGGATGATCCGCGCGCAGGTATCGGCGAGCAGGTTCGTTTCGACGGCGAGAGCGGTGGCCATGCCTGCAGTCTAGCGCCGGCACCGGAGTCGGTACATGCCGCGCGACCACGGGGCAAGGCGCAGCAACCCGGATCGCACGAAGATGATGCGCCCACAGACGAATGCCCGGCCGGAGGCACCGGCATCCAGGCCAGCGCCGACTTCAGGCGAACCGAGCCCACGGTTTCAGATGTTCGCCTGCCACCAGATCACCGCATCCGAAATCCGGAGCGAGCGCGCGTCGCCGGACGTGCTGTTGATATGGAAGACATTCTGCCCGGATTTCAGGACGCCGGCCGCGATCACTTCCTGGAAGTACTGGACGCGCCTGCCGTCGGAATAAGTCCAGTTCCAGATCTTTTCTCCGTTCAGGCGCAGGGTAATGGTCGCGTCCTCGATGTTGAGGAACTCGAGCATGAACCCGAGCACCGAGCGGGACCCGGAATGCAGCGTGTTCGGCACTTCGAACTCGACCGTGTCCTCGCCGAACTCGGAAATCCAGCTGTCGGTGATGATCGTGAAGTCAGCGACTCTTGCCATGTGAACGCCCTCGGTCTTGGCGCTTTGCGCGCATCAGGAGCAACGCAGGAATGTGGTATTCACGGACATCCGCGAGAGGCCCAAGGCGAATCGAGCCGCTGTCGGCAGGGAGTGGCGGAAAGTGAACCTGACCCCGGTTCTTACCAATCCAGGTTCAAGGAACCGCATGGGCAAATCGATTCCCCGCCTTCCACCTTTTCGCCGCATTTTCGGCAAACGCCCTGGGTCTGCGTGACGTGAAGGACCAGCGCTTTCGCCTCCCGAGCACCAAGGCCAAGGACCTCAGCGAACTTCGCGCCGTCGAGCGCGTCTTTCCTAGTGATTGCCGCGACGGCTATTTTCTCTCGGCTCGACAGCGAGGCGGGCCAAACGACAATCGTTTCGCACTTGTCGCAACGTAAATGAGGGCGACCCCGTGCCTCTATCAGTGCCATGGATTTCACTCCAGAAACGAAACGATGGTTGGGGCGCAGCGGAAAGGCGAATCTAAAATGGGGTCAGAGAACATTTCTGCTTGAAACGAGAATGTTCTCTGACCCTGTATTGATGGCTGAGGCGGTGACGGCAACTGGGTCTACCCCCTCTTCCGCAGACGGCGTTCAGGCGCCGCCATCGTCGACAACGCTGGCTGGACAAGGGTAGTGCATGCTTCCGTAGGGAGAACGCGATAGCAGCCGGCCCCGATCCAGGTCCGCTCTATAGACCATGTAAACGTCGTGAAAACCACGAATAGAGAAGACGAGATAGATGGTTTTTGAACCTGATACGCGTTTTGCCTTGTAGAACTCAAGATTGCGGTATCCAAACTGCGCCATATCTACGCCCGGAGCAGAGTCTTCCAACGCCTGCTCAATCAGAGATCGAATTTTCGGCGTCAGATCGATGCCTTTCTTGGTCAATTCGATACAAAAGCCCTTCGGTAGGTAGACTTTGGGCAGCTTGGCGGGCGGAGAAGCAGCGCTACTTGCAGATCCAGTCGTGGCCAAAAGGAAAGCGACTATCAAAACTGTCAATTGGATACTCGCGGCAGCCATTTTCGACGCCATCTCAAGGCTCCGTTGTCATCTGAATCGCAGGCTCGGATTCGAGTATTTCCCGCAACACGCCGTCGAGCTTCTGCAGCGCTGGAGCCGTGTCTGGTCGGTTGAAGAGGCGTTTTAAGAATGGAACCTCGGCGACCGGGAAGCAAGTCCACACGATCTGCTCTTTCGACGGAACGGTCGGCTCGCCGTTGCTGGCGTAGTCCGACACATTGGCGCAGCCAACCCAAAGCCGGAAGGGAAGTTTCTCGATACACATCAGACAGCGACCCCAATCTTCTTCGATGAGGTCGATTTCGTAACCCTTCGACTCGAGCTTCTTCGCCAACCAATTCGCGAATTGCCGGCCGTAGATACCCGGGTTGATCTCCTCATCCTCCCCCGGTTCGATCTCGAACAAGCTGGAGGTGAACCAATATTGCGTCATGGCATCTCCCGGCGACAACCGCCTGAACTGAGCCTGCGCCGCACCGCGACGTTGGCTAGCGAATGAACGTCAGGGCCTGCTGCAGGAAACCTGCACCTTGGCCCGTTCGTCTTCCACTTCGATCGGAACCGTGACCAGGCTGCCGGGGCCATGGGAGACGACACGCTTCTTGGACCATGGCTTGCGTTGCAACTGCGCATCCAGGCCGGCCTGGCCTGCCGCCACGCTCAGCATGGGGTTGTCCGAGGACAGGAACTCCGCATACGTGTAGCGAATCTCGATGACGTCGCCTTCAAGCGACCATCCTCCCATCAGCTTGGTCTCCACGCGAATCTCGGTGCCGCCGGGAAGCGTGTAGGTCGCAAACCCCAGTTCCTCGTACGCTCCATCGGGCGAATAAACCGGGCGATCGACGGCGGAAATCTGCATGCCCGTGCCCAGCATCTGGTACGGCCCGCAGACCCAGGCGCCTTCAACATCCGCTCTTTGAGGTGCTGTGCTGGCGGCAAGCGCCATCAGTAGGGGGAGCAATGTCATAAGTGGTTTGTTCTGGGTCTAGTGGCCAGTGAAGCAGTTCGCTTACATTTTCCGCTAGCCGTCGGAATCGCTGGAGGCCTGGCCGTCGGCTTGAGCTTCTTGCGATGCAGCCTGCCGCTTCTGCGCCAGTATGCGGGAGCCTTTCTCGATTACTGCCATAACCTTTTCTTCGATCTCCACCAACAAATCTATTGATTTGTCTGCGCCGAGTGTCGTACGCCTAGACAGAAGGTAAAACGCCGTCATTCGATCTCCCGTAAGCAAAAACTCCAGCGCCTCCCGGAGCAGTGCATCGGAACCGATGGGCGTGGCTAGCTCTCCAATCTCCTTCCGCAGGAAGGCAAACCTATCGTCATCGAGCCAGCTCGCGCGATGGAGCGTATTCACTAACTTGGCCAGCTCTGTTTCATTTACCGGCTTGCCAATCCGTTGGGCAAGCGCCGGCAAGTCCTGGGATACGCGCGAAGCCAGATCCTCTGGTGTGGTGAATGAGCCAATGACGTGGCTCCGTCGCAGTTGCACCTTCAGTTCACGAAGTTTCTCACCAATAGCACCAAAGTCTACATTGGCTGGTAGCACAGGCTGCCTATTTTCATCTATCAAATAGATAAGCGACGGAAGTCCTATTCGCTGGGCCTCTTCATACTCAAGATGCGTGAAAGACTTCCCAGAGTCAGGATCAACACTCCCATAGCGCATTGCAAAGATGCCTACGTATGCTCTGCAGCCACGAACGATGCGCAGGCATTCATCTCGAGGAGTCTCAGGCAACGCGCCGAAGTACTCCATGCCGCGCACGACAATCTCAAGGCGATGTAGCGCTTCGCGCACCGCAGCTCGATATGGCTGAAGATCGGTGAACGTCGAACTCACGAAAACGCGTAGACCTTGCATTTTTCGAACCGTCCAACTGCAATCAAGCCCCCAAACGGGGTGACGAACCGTATGGTCGGCCTGACTGTCGAGACCGTCAAGGCAGGACTTCCCGGCAAGGCCAATAGCTGGCGACGACAAGTCAAGCTATTCTCCGTCGCCGAACAAGAAAGGGCGCCGAAGCGCCCCGTCCTGTTCCGTATGAAGCGGGCTTTCGCCCGCCTCGCTGTCACAGATGCTTTATCAGCTCGTCCGCGAACTCCGAGCACTTCACTTCCGTCGCGCCCTCCATCAGTCGGGCGAAATCGTAGGTGACCCGCTTGCCGGCGATCGCCGCGTCGGTCGCCTTGATGATGGCGTCGGCCGCTTCGTTCCAGCCCATGTAACGCAGCATCATCTCGCCCGACAGGATCACCGAACCCGGGTTGACCTTGTCGAGGCCGGCGTACTTCGGCGCGGTGCCGTGCGTGGCTTCGAACACCGCGTGGCCGGTGACGTAGTTGATGTTGGCGCCCGGCGCGATGCCGATGCCGCCGACCTGCGCGGCGAGCGCGTCGCTGAGGTAGTCGCCGTTGAGGTTGAGCGTGGCGACGACGTCGTATTCGGCCGGACGCAGCAGGATCTGCTGCAGGAAGGCGTCGGCGATGGCGTCCTTGATGATGAGGCCCGCACCCGGCTTGCCTTCCGGAATGACGTGCCAGGGACCGCCGTCGAGTTCGACCGCACCGAAGAAGTCGCGCGCGACCTGGTAACCCCAGTCGCGGAAACCGCCTTCGCTGAACTTCATGATGTTGCCCTTGTGCACCAGGGTCACCGACTTGCGACCTTCCTTGATCGCGTAGCCGATGGCGCTATGCACGAGGCGCTCGGTGCCGAGGTAGCTCACCGGCTTGATGCCGAGGCCGACCTGCACCGGCAATTCGCGATGCGGCGCGCCGATGCCTTCGAGCGCCTTCTGCCATTCGGCGTTCTTTTCGGCGGTGCCGAAGCGGATCTTGCCGAAGGCCTGCGGGAATTCCTTCTGGATGAAGTCGAGCACCTTCTGCGCGTCGGCGCTGCCGCCCTGCCATTCGATGCCGGCGTAGATGTCCTCGGTGTTCTCGCGGAAGATCGTCATGTCCACCTGGTCGGGACGCTTCACCGGCGAGGGCACGCCCTTGAACCAGCGCACCGGGCGCAGGCAGACATACAGATCCAGCATCTGCCGAAGCGCGACGTTGAGCGAGCGGATACCGCCGCCGACCGGCGTGGTCAGCGGGCCCTTGATGCTGACGAGGTAGTCGCGGCAGGCCTGCACGGTGGAGTCCGGCAGCCAGGTGCCGAACTGGTTGTTCGACTTCTCGCCGGCATAGACCTCGAGCCAGTGGATCTTGCGCGCGCCGCCATAGGCTTTCGCCACGGCCGCGTCGAGCACGCGCACCGAAGCGCGCCAGATATCGGGGCCGGTGCCGTCGCCTTCGATGAAGGGAATGATGGGGTTGGCCGGTACGTTGAGCTTGCCGTTCGCGATGGTGATCTTCGCGCCGCCGGCCGGTGCGGTGATGATGGGTTCTGCCATGACTCCTCCCGTGGAATCCTGCTGCACCGGGATCCGGCGCTGGGGGCGCTATTGTCGCGGTTTGCGGCGCCTGGCGAAAGCGCCAGCCCCGGCCGAAACGGCCATGGCGCGGCTGGGCGCCTTCGCCCATCATGGCGGCATGAATCTCTATATCCGCCTGCTCTGGACCCTGCTGCGGGCGCATTTCATGCGCGCCCTGGGCTTCGGCGAGACCCTCAGCCAGTTCTGGCGGGTGCTGCCGAACGACATCGACATCAACCTGCACCTCAACAACGGCCGCTACCTGACCATGGTGGACCTGGCCCTGATCGAGTTCTTCAGCCGCACGGGCTTCCTGAAAGCCCTGGTCACGCAGGGCTGGCAACCGATGGCCGGCGGCGTGCTGATCAGTTACCGGCGCGACCTGAAACCCTTGCAGCGTTACGAGCTGCGCTTTCGCTGGCTGTGTTCGGACGAGCGCTGGAACTACATGGGCTTCGAATTCGTGCGCGGCGACAAGGTGCATGCGGCCGGCATCATGAAAGGCGGCGCGGTGAGCAAGGAAGGGCTGGTCCCGACTTCGCGTTATGCGGAAACCTTTCCCGAGTATCTGCGCGAAGAATTGCAGCGCCGGTTGGCGCAGCCATTGACCGCCGACGTGATCGCCTGGCGCGAGTCGGAGAAGGCGTTGATGCAGCGGGTGCAAGATCCGGCGAAACCGTAGGAGCGATGGCAATCGCGACCGCTCGATGTCGCGATTGCCATCGCTCCTACAGAGCAGGGTCCGCGGCACCCACGTCCACCAGACCAGCACCACCGCGACATCCGGCCATCGCGATTGCCATCGCTCCTACGTCCAGGTTTCGGGTGTGAGCGGCGCGAGGCCG
>CAYWHO010000001.1:15187-23212 GCA_964458195.1 uncultured Arenimonas sp. | reverse complement strand
TGGAGCGGCGGTAGCGGCTATACCGGCAAGAGCTTCAACATGTACAACCGCGACACCGGCCGCTGGGAACAGTTCTGGGTCGATACCACCGGTTCGCGCCTGCACCTGGTCGGCGGACTCGTGGACGGCAAGATGGTGCTGGAAGGCCAACAGGACAAACCGAACGCCCAGACCGGCCTGACGCAACGCGAACGCATCAGCTGGACGCCGAATGCCGATGGCACGGTGCGTCAGTTGTGGGAAACCTCGAACGACGACGGCAAGACCTGGGCGGTCAGTTTCGACGGGCTTTACCAGCGTGTGAAATCGCCGTAGGCCTTTCGCGGGTGCAGGCCGCGCGCGAACGGCTTCGTGACGCGAATCAGCGCACTTCGAACGCGCGCTTTTCCATCGTCTGACCGTCGAGCGCGATCGCGACTTCGTATTTGCCGACCGGCCAGCCTTCCGGATGGGCGATGCGGAAGGTCGTCACCGTCGCCGAATCCGGCACCAGCGGCTGATCGCTTTCGGCCACGAGTTGGCCGTCGGCGGTCGTCCAGCGCGCTGAGATGCGCAGGCCCTGATGCTTGCCGTTGGTCAGCACCGCGGCGTGGATCGCATCCTTCGGCGCGAACACGTCCTGTTCCGTCACGACCTGGTTCTGGTCGTCCACCGCCTTGCCGAGCTTCACGCTGAGGATGGAGAAGTCGCCGAGATCGAGCGCGCTCTTTTTCGGTGCAACGGTCGGCGTGGCCTTGGCTGGCGCCGACGCAGTCGCGGTGTCGGCCTTGGCTGCGGGCTCCGGCGCTTTCGGCGCGTCGTCCTTCTTGCAGGCGGCGAGCGCCAGGACGATCAGGACGAGGACGACAGGCAGACGACGTACACGCATGGTTTGCCTCACTGGCGGGAGGTACGGGTATTGCCGGGCATCAGCCAACCCGGCGTGCAGCGGAAGGGATTGATGTCCAGGCCGCCGCGGCGAGTGTAGCGCGCATAGACCGACAGACGCGTGGGTTCGCAGTGCTTGTGCAGGTCGAGGAAGATGCGCTCGACGCACTGCTCGTGGAACTCGGCGTGCTCGCGGAAGGACACGAGGTAACGCAGCAGCCCGTCGCGGCCGAGGCGCGGGCCGACGTAGTGGATCTGCAGGCTGGCCCAGTCCGGTTGGCCGGTCACCGGGCAATTGGATTTGAGCAGGTGCGAGACCAGGGTTTCCTCGACCACCGCATCGGGATTCGAATACAGCAGGCTCGCATCGGGCGGACCGTAGCGGGTGAATTCGATCGGCAGGTCGTCGATCACTTCGCCCGCCAGGTTTTCGATCACGGCCGATTGCGGCGAAGTCGGCGTGGCCAGTACCACGCTGACCGGCGCGCCGGCGGCAAGTGAAAGATCGTGCGAAAGTTTCGTGCGCAGCTCGTCGGTGTCGTGCACGCGCGTCTGGTTGTAGCTGTTCAGATACAGCTTGAAACTTTTCGATTCGATCAGGTTCGGCGACTCGGCCGGCACACGGAACTCGGCCAGCGCCACCCGCGGCTTGCCGCGCGCGTCCAGCCAACTCAGCTCGTACGCGTTCCAGATATCCACGCCGAGGAAGGGCAGCTCCTCGCCCAGGCCGAGTTCGGCGCGCTTGGCTGCGCGCGGAATCGGGAACAGCAGGCCGGGGTCGTACTGCCCTGCGTAGGCGACGGTCTTGCCGAGCGGCGACTGGTCGGGGGTGCTCATGGCGTCATTGTGGCACGGGCTTCTGGCCGGACAAGCACCCGGCCGGCGCGCCGTACTCTCTGGGCAGCCCGAGCTGGGCGAGGCACGGGCCGGCAACGTATTCGAGATATTGCCGCATGTCCTGACGTTGACGCTGCTCACTCGCGATCACTGGCCGGCAGTTCGATCCCCCAATCCCAGGCGGCCTTGCGATCAGTTCGGGGCTGCCGGAGCGCCCGGAGCCACGAAGGCATCGCCCGGGTTTCCACGGCGCAGCTTTTCCGCGATAAACAATTCGACCAGCCGATTCGCTTCTTCGGCCAGGGCATCCAGGTTCTCCTGCCCCTTGTTCATCATCACCGAAACCACAAGCCCGTATTCGGGATAGACGCCGAAATACGAGGTGCTGCCGACGGCGGTGCCATGATGGCTGTAGAAACGCGTCTGGACGCGACCATCGAACAATTTCTTGTCGTCGAAAACGCGAATGCCCAGGGCATAGCCTTGCGGGTTATCGCTGCCGTCGCGCAGTTTCTGGCGCGTCAGCAACTGCTGGCGCGTGCCCTGCGCGAGGAAATCGCCGCCGAGAAAGGCGTTGCCGACCAGCAGGATGTCGCTCGGCGTGGACAGCAAGCCGCCAGAGGGATAACGGATGCTGTTATCCACCGGCTCGGAGGGCTTGTATCGGTTTTCGGTGATGTCGTAGAACGACACGCGCTCCGGAATGGCCGCGCCGGCCAGGTCGGCGCGGGTGTGGCGCATTCCCAGGGGTTGAAGCACGCCCTCCTCCACCCAGTCCAGATAGGGTCGTTGCGCGGCCGCTTCCACGACGGCACCCACGACATTCGCGCTGTAGCTGCTGTAGTGGAAGGCTTCGCCGGGCGCGGACAGCAGCGGGCGATCTTCGAATACGTGCAGGGATGTGCGCACGCTGTCGAAATGCCTGCGGTTCAGGTGCTCCCAGATCGGGAAACACAGGCAGAGCCCGTAGTCGGGAATGCCGGCGGTATGGCTCACCGCGAGGCGGGTGGTGACGCGGTCATACGTAGCGGGGAGATCCGGCAGATAAGTACGTACCGAACGATCGATATCGAGCTTGCCGGAATCGATCAGTCGCGCCATGGCCAGCGCGTTGATCGCCTTGGACGTGCTGCCCAGGCGGAAAATGGAGTCAACGGTGGCAGGGCGTGCCTGCTCCAGGTCGGCGTAGCCGGTGGCTGCGGCCCAGACCCGCTTGCCGTCGATCATGATCGCGGCCGAGAGTGCCGGCGCCTGCAGGCGCGATCGCGCGTCGCGCAGCTGCTCGTCGGCGCGGACGGCGACGCCCGACCAGGCGACATCGGCCACTCCTGTTCCGTCGGGAATCGCTGCGTCAGCCGGCAGCGGTTGCCAGCCGCTGCTCCAGGTCAATACCGGTTCGAACATGCGATACGCGGGCCAGGCCAGAACCAGCCCAGCCAACAGCAGCAACCAACCGAATATCCGGCGTCGAGGTTTTCTTTCGGCAACAGTCATCTTCAGCTCCCGTGAGCAGGGCTTTCGTCAAAGGGTGGGAAGAGCGGGTCAGCGCGTTGCCGCGCTATATCTTGGGCGGTGGTGGCGAACCGTTGCGCCAGTAGAAGACTTCGTCCACGCGCCGGCCAAAGACATCGGCAATGCGCATCGCCAGTTCCAGCGATGGCGCATAGCGGCCACCTTCCAGCGCGACGATGGTCTGGCGGGTGATGCCTACCTTGCGCGCCAGGGCGTCCTGGGTCATTTCGCCGTGTTCGAAACGCAAGCGCCGCAACTGGTTGTCCAGAGCGGTACCGGAGGCTTCGTTCATTGCCCCCCCTGCTCTGCGCGCGCGTCCAGCCAATAGAGGCGCAGCTGGGCAAGGTTCTGGATCAGGCACTGCGCCAACACGATCAGGATCAGCACATGCGCCAGCATCGGCTGGTTGAATTGCCCGACGACGGTACGCCCGGCAAATCCGAGCGCCAGGATCAACGCCAGCAGCAAACCGATCAGCGCGATGTGGCCTGCCAGCAGGCCATGGTTGCGAATCAGTACATCGCGCTCGTCCCGCCGGGGTTCGGGATCGCGGGCGATCCAGTAACTCGCCAAGGCGCCGAACACCAACGTCCAGCTGTCGATCGCCAGCGCGTGCCCTGCGAGGCTGTGCATGGCGAGTACCGGCCCCAGCTGCCAGACCGTCGCCGACAGATGGCCGAACAGCAGGCCGTAGGTCGCCAGGCCATGCCAAAGCGCCCGTTCCGGCGAGCCCGGCCTCCCTTCCGGCTGCAGACCCTCCCAGTAGCGCCGCACCGCCCAGGCGCTGGCCAGCAGCATGGCGAAACCCATCAGGCCAGGGCGCAGCGGCCAGACCGGCGCTGCCAGTGACAGGGCCACGCCAACGGACACGCAAAGCAGAAGGACCATCAAGATTCGCAGCATGTGTCTGGTAAACCAGATATCGTGTCCGGTATAAGATACTTCATGACCGCTTCGAATGTCACCCCTGACTGATGGCAGGGGGCGCGATTTGCCGAAAATCCGATGCGGAATCCGGACGCATCCGTTTGTCGGTTCCGCCTTCGCGCCCGATCTCCTTGCTCCGGGGAATTGGACTCCAGACCCGTGCGCTACTCAAAACCGGGGGCGTCGATCGTTGGCTGGACGGCTTTCTGGCAGAAAGTCTTATTGCGGAGAAATGTTCCGCCCGGCAGTCGCGTCGACACCCAGATAGTCGAGGCTGATCTGCAACAAGGCGCGAACGCCGACCGGCAGCGAGGCTTCGTCGATCACGAAACGCGGCGAATGGTTCGGCGGTGCGGTCGCCAGATCAACGTCCGGCGCGATCGCGCCCAGGCGCAGGAAGACGCCCGGCACGCGGCGCGCGTATTCGGCGAAATCTTCCGATGCCGTCTGCAGCGCGGCCGTCTTCACATGCTCCGGACCGACCACGCGCGCCAGGCTGCTGCGCACGCGTTCGACCAGGGCGGCATCGTTGACCAGGATGGGATAGCCGACCGCGCTCGGGATCTGCGCCTCGGCCGTAGCGCCGTGCGCTGCCGCCGTGTTCTCGGCGACGCGGCGCAATTCGTCGAAGATCTGCTGGCGCATGGCGGCATCGTAACTGCGGATGGTGCCGACGAGTTCCACTTGTTCCGGCACGATGTTCTCGCGATTGCCGCCCTTGATGATGCCGAAACTCAGTACCGCCGGCTGCAGCGTGATGTTCAGGCGACGACTGACGATGCTCTGCGCATTCGTGACGATGGCGGCGGCGGCGACGATGGGGTCCACGCCCAGCCATGGCCGTCCGCCGTGCGCCTGCTTGCCCTTCACGACGATGCGGAAAGTGTCGGCGGCCGCCATCATCGGGCCGGCGCGCGTGCCGATCTCGCCGACGTGCGAGCTCGAATCCATGTGCAGGCCGAACACCGCTTCCGGCTTGAAACGATCGAACAGGCCTTCGGCCAGCATCTGTGCCGCGCCACCGGTTTCGCCGGCGGGTGCGCCTTCTTCGGCCGGCTGGAAGATGAACATCACTTCGCCGGGAAGATCGCTGCGCATCGAGGCCAGCGCCTGCGCGACGCCCATCAGGATGGCGGTATGCGCATCATGGCCGCAGGCGTGCATCACGCCGACGGTCTCACCGTTGTATTGCGTCGTGACTTTCGAAGCGAAGGGCAGGCCGGTCTGTTCGGTCACCGGCAGCGCGTCCATGTCGGCGCGCAAGGCGATGCGCGGCCCGGGCTTGCCGCCTTTCAGGATGGCGACGACCCCGGTATGCGCGACGCCGGTGCGCACCTCCAGTCCGAGCGCGCGCAGATGCGCGGCGACGAGTTTCGCGGTGCGGAATTCACGATTGCCGAGCTCGGGATTCTGGTGCAGGTCGCGACGCCAGGCCACGACCTTGTCCTGCACGGTCGCCGTCAAGGCGGCGGCATGATCGTCGCCGGCGGACGCGGCGGACGAAAGCAGGAACAGGCAGCAGGCGAACAGGGGGCGCATGGCGTCGATCCGGTGGTGGCGTTCCGATACTACAACGCAGTGCCGTCGGGCGCCGGCAGGAAACCGCTCCGGCGTTCCGGCATGCCCGCCATCCGCGGCGGTCGCGGCGCCTAGGGCCGGTGTTCGAGCGCGAGGTATTCCGCGCTCTGCATCTCGATCAGGCGCGAACTGGTGCGTTCGAATTCGCGCTCGAGCCGCTGGCCCTGGTACAGCGACAAGGGATCGGCCGCCGCCGACAGCAGCAGGTTGACGTGGCGGTCGTAGATCTCGTCGATGAAATGCACGAAGCGCCGCGCCGGATCTTCGTTGCGCGCATCGAACCGCGGCACGTCGGAGACGAAGACGGTGTGGAAATCGCGCGCGATCTCGATGTAGTCGGCGGCCGAGCGCGGGCCTTCGCACAGGGCGGCGAAATCGAACCAGGCCAGGCCGTCGGTCATGGCCCGCACGGCGATGTCGCGGTCGTGGATGCGCAGCGGGCCGGAGGTTCTCGGGGCGGGCCCGGCGAGCAGGTCGAACTGCGCCGTCAACGCCGCTTCGCTCGCTTCGCCCAGCGGCGCGTGATAGGTGCTGGCCTGGCGCAACTGGCGCAGGCGGTAATCCTGCGCGCTTTCGAGCCTGAGCACCGTGCAATGGTTTTCCAGCAGGGCGATGGCGGGAAGGAAACTGGCGCGCTGCAGGCCGTCGCGGTAGAGCTCGGCCGGCGGGATGTTCGAGGTCGTGACCAGGCTGACGCCGCGGCCGATCAACTGATCGAGCAGGCGGCCCAGGATCATCGCATCGCCGATGTCGCCGACGAAGAATTCGTCGAGCAACAGCAATCGCATGTCGGCGGCGAGTTCCTTCGCGACCACCGCCAGGGTGTCGGCGGTATCGGGCAGCGCGCGCAGGCGCCCATGCACCTCGCCCATGAAACGATGGAAATGCCAGCGCCGCTTCGGCACCGGCACGCTGTCGAACAGCAGGTCGGTCAGGAAGGTCTTGCCGCGCCCGACGCCGCCCCACAGGTACAGGCCGCGCACGGCTTCGGCGTCGCGGAAACGCGCGGTGAGTTTTTCCCACGCGGACGAAGGTGAGGCCTCGATGAGTTCGCGCTGGATGCGGTCGAGTTCGGCCAGCGCGTCGGTCTGCGCCGGATCGGCCTGCCAGTGGCCGGCGGCGACGCCCTCGGCGTAGCGCTGCGAAGGCGTTCGCATGCCGGCCTGCATCGGAATCAGGCGGAAACGTTGCGCGGCGGCGGCAGGTTCTTGCGCACGCCGTTCTTGATCGCGCCGCGCAAATCGAGCAGGCGGCGATGGAAGAAATGCCCGGTCTCGGGCATGCGCACGAGCGTTGGCGCCGGCTCCTGCTTCTGCGCCCAGTCGAACACGCCTTCGGCGTCGACGATCTCGTCCTTCTCGCCCTGCACGATCAGCCACGGGCATGGCGGCGGCAAGACGCCGGAGAAATCGCGCAGGCCGACCGGCGGCGCGATCGAGATCACCTGTTGCACGGGCAACTGCCGCGCACCGAGCAAGGCGACCCAGGAACCGAAGGAGAATCCGGCCAGCCAGAAGGCATCGTCGGAACGCGCATGTCGCGCCCAGTTCGCCACCGCCATCAGGTCCAGCACTTCCCCGCGGCCGTTGTCGAACGCGCCTTCCGAACGACCGACCCCGCGGAAGTTGAAACGCACGACCGTGAGGCCCGATTCGGTCAATGCGCGCGAGGTCATCGTGACGACCTTGTTCTGCATCGTGCCGCCGTCGGGCGGATTCGGATGACAGATCACCGCGATGCCGCGTCGCGCCTCGTGCGCTTCCGGATGATCGACCGCGACTTCCAGCGCACCCGCCGGGCCGGCGATCAGCACGGTTTCGGCGGTTTCGGGAAAGGGCGTGGCGGGCGCGAGGAGCTGGCTCATGATCGAATCATAGCCTCAACGGCGCAGATCGAAACCGAGCAGCAGCGGATCGTGATCGGAGGCACGGTACGGGCTGGCATCGCCCTGGTGCTGGTAGTCGAAGCGCTCCGATTCGTCGGCGTTGTTATGCCATTCGGCGCCGCCACGCAAACGCCTGGCCATCGCCGGGCTCGCCAGCGCGTGGTCCAGGCGGCCGGAGAGGCCGTTGTACACGAAGGAATACAAAGGCTCGTCCTTGGAATCGATTTCTACCAGGTGCGCGTTCGGGTTGGCGGCGATGCGTGCGGCCCGCTCGCGCTTCGCGTCGTCGCGCGCGAGCTGCAAGGCATCGCGCCAGCCGGCATCGACGAAAGCGCGGATCGGATCTTCCATTGCGTAGGCGTTGAAATCGCCGACCAGCAATTGCAGATCGCTGCGGCTATGCGTGGGGTCGGTCTTCA
>CAYWHO010000001.1:214-15087 GCA_964458195.1 uncultured Arenimonas sp. | reverse complement strand
AGCACGTTCAGGCTGGCGACGCGCAGATCGCCGGCGACGTCGGGCGCGGCAGGGCGCTCGATGACCGAAATGCTTGCCAACTTCTCCGTCAGCTGCAGGCGATACTGGCCGCGGCGTTGTTCGAGCACGCCCTGAACGCCGCGGACCGTCGCGCCGACACGCATCGCATCGCTACCTTCCGGCAGGAACCACAGGTCCTTTGGATTCTCGTTCGTGCGGTTGTCGTCGAGGATCAAGATGCGGGCTGCGTTTTCTTCGCGCAGCTTGCGCACGGCATCGGCGCCCCGCGCGATTTCAGTCGGTTGATAGGCGCGACCGCCGAAACGAACATCGAGTTCGCCGAAGCGCTGCAGTCGCTCAAGGCCCGTGACCGTCAAGGGCGCGGCGATATCGACAACCATGCCTTCGTAGCGCTCCCAGTCCCTGCGCTGCTCCGGCGGCGCTGCCAGCTGCCGCATCTGCCAGCGCAAGGTGCCAGGGAGAATCTTGATCTCGGGGTCGGTCAGCGTCGTCATCGTGTCGCTTCCCGAGCCCGTCTCGGCCACGGTGCCGGAGACGCGTACGCGACTGAAGCGCGCTGGCGCCTCCGTGCCTTCAGGCAAAGCCACGAACAGGCCATCCGACGTAGCGTCGTCGCCGTCACCCTCCGGATCCTGCACGAAGACGCCGCCCAGGCCGCGCGCGAAATTGCCGACAACGACACCCTCCACCGTCACCCGCTGCCCCACCAACGGGCTCTGCGCGCCGCTGCCCTGCACGGTGCCGATGGGCAGTAACTTCGTTGCGGCGTTGGCCGATGGCGCCGGCGACGAGGCGCAGGCCGTGCAGGAAAACAGCAAGATCGACGACAGGAGCAATTTCGGGTTCATCGCGGACTCCGGAAACGACAACGCCGCCCGGAGGCGGCGTTTCGGCGCGAGCGGGACTCGCAGCTTACAGACTTACTTGAGCTGGCCCAGCATCCAGTCGACCGTGGCCTTGACCTGTTCGTCGGTCAGCGCCGGGTTGCCGCCGCGCGCCGGCATCACGCCGCCGTCGGGACCGGTGTAACCCTCGATCGCATGCTTGTGCAGGGTTTCGACGCCCTGGCCGATGCGCGCGGCCCAGGCCGCTTTTTCCAGCTTCGGCGCCATGCCGGCGCCGGAGGTGTGGCAGCCGGTGCAGAGGTTGCCGTAGATGACCGAACCGTCCGTCGTGCCGCCATACGCGACCTGGCCCTTGGCGGCTTCGGCGGCGGCAGCGGCTGCAGCGGCCTGTGCCGCCGCGCCGGTCTTGCCGGCATAGACGCCACCGATCGGCTGGATGCGGGCGACGGTGGCGGCTTCCGCCGCCGGACTCACTTCCGCCGGCTTGAGGCCGTTGATGTAGTGGCCGAGCAGGATCAGGCCGATCGTGATGCCGACTAGCACGGCGATCACTTGGGAGAAATGCTTGAGGAATACGAGGTCGTAGTTGCGCACTGTCGTCCCGGCAGGGCTGAGGCCCGGTGGCTAAGAGGGCGATTATATCGGCCGGCCCACAGGGGTGAAAAGCCGGCGCGGGGCCCGGAGCGGCCCGGACCGGGCATACCAACGGCCCATAGCGTCCGCTGGCAGGCTTGTTATCCTGCCAGCAGGCCTGCCGGGGGATAGCAGCCGCCGATGAGTTCCGCTTCCGCCGCGATCGCGACCTACCGACCCGCCCGCACGCCGGTCTGGCGTCTGGCCTTGGCCGGTCTTTGTTACGGCGTGGGCTGGCAGCTGTTGCTGCCGCTGTCGCATTCCTTGTGGTTCCTGCCGGCCGGTCTGCGCCTGGGTTTTCTGTGGCTGACCCCGTCGCGCTATTGGCCCTGGCTGGTGCTCGGCGAATGGACTGGTGCGACGGCACTGGCGATCAGCCGGCAAGAGCCCTTGCTCAGTTGGGACTTCGTCGGCATGAACCTGGTGCCGATGCTGGCCTATATCGCCGTGATGTCGATCCTGCGCGGGGGCGAGAGCGACCGGCGCATCGACACGCCGCGCCGCATGTTCATGCTGCTGGGCACGGGCATGCTCAGCGCCGCCGTGGTTTCGCCGATCCTGTCGTACTTCCAGCCCGCCGATGGCGTGCCGCAAAGCAGTTGGGCCGGCACCTTCGCCTTCATGTACGGCGATTTCATCGGCCACCTCGTACTGGCGCCGGTGATGGTGCTGTTCTGGCAACGCGACTGGCGCCAGCGTCTGACCGGGGCCCTGTGGCGCGACCTGCTCCTGCAACTGTTGTTTTCGCTGGCGCTACTGATGGTCTTGTACCACCGCGCCGACCTTTCGCCCTATCTGCTGCTGCTCGCCTTCGCGCCCATCTTCTATGCCGGTTTCCGCCACGGCTGGGAAGGCGCGGCGCTTTCGGTGATGCTGACCGGCATGGTGGTCGAAGCCCTGGCGCAGAACGCGCCGATGCCGGTCGCGGTGATCCTGCTGCAATTGATGCTGGCCGTGATCGGCGTCGGCGGCCTGATCCTCGGCACCGCGGTCAGCGAACTGCGCCGCAGCCACGCCGACCTGCACCAGCGCCACCGCGAGATGAGCCAGCTTAACCAGCATCTGACGCGCACGGCCGATGAGTTGCGCAGTGTCAGCCAACGCCTGGTGCGACTGCAGGAGCAAGGCCAGCGCGAACTCGCAGGCGAGCTCGATTACGAACTGGGCCAGGCCATCCACGCGCTCGGCACGCACGTCAGCCTCGCCTTCCGCGACGTGCGCGACGAGCAGACCCTGCGCCTGCTCGAATCGATGCGCGAGCAGGTGCGCGAAATGCAGGAAAGCCTGCGCCTGGTGCTGCGGCGCCTGCGGCCGCAGATGCTCGATACGCACGGCCTGCGCGAAGCCATCGGCGCCGGACCGCTGCGCGATGCGCTCGAGGATGCCGGCATCACCTTCGAGGCCAGTTTCTACGGCAACATCGACCTGCTCGGCGACGATGCGCAAACGGCGGCCTACCGCATCTGCCAGGCCGCGGTCGCCGAAGCGACCCATCTCGAATCGACGCGCGAAGTCCGGCTCAAGCTCAGCGTGCAACCCGGCACTGCGCAGCGCGTGCTGGTCGAGATGCAGATCGACATCCTGGCCACGCCCTTCCTAGAAATGCCGATCGAACCGCATCCGCTGCCGGTGATCTCCGATCGCGTGCTCGCCCTCGACGGCATCTACATCACCGAGGCCCTGGCGCCGGGCATGCGCCACCGCATCAGTTTCGAGCAGGCGCTTCCCGATCGCTGGTAAGCCCCGGCGCCGCCATCTCGCCGCGCGAGAGTAGGCTGCGGCATGATGCGCGGCATGCCCCCCGCCGATTTCCGCCTCCATCACGGCAACGACCTCGAACTGCTCGCGGCCTTGCTGGCCGCCGAGTTGGCGAAGCCGGCGCCGCAGGCGAGCCTGCTCGACGGCGACACGATCCTGATCCCGCAGCCGGCGATGCGCCGCTGGCTGCAGAAGACGCTGGCCGAAGCGCATGGCATCGCCGCCAACCTGCGCTTCCTGACGCCGGGCGAGTTCGTCGCTGAAACCCTGGCCGCGAACGGCAAGGAGACGAAATCCAGGGGCGATGGCGGCAGCGATGTCGGCGACGCGACCGTGCTGCGCTGGCGCCTGTGGCCCCTGCTCGCCGACGAAGCGACGATGCGCGAACCGGTGTTCGCGCCTTTGCAGGCCGTGCTCGGCCAGGGCGATCGCGCGATCGCCGCGTGGACGCTGGCCGGCGAACTGGCGGCGGCATTCGAGAAATACCAGGCTTGGCGCCGCGATTGGCTGCTGTGCTGGGATCACGGCGAAGACCGCCACGACTGGCAGGCCGAACTGTGGCGGCGGGCGACGCGCGGCCTGCGTCATCGCGCCGCGAGGCTGCATGCCTATCTCGGGCGCTTCCATGCGGGGAGCGACGACGTGCCCGCCGGCATGCCGGCGCGATTGTTCGCCTTCGCCTGCCAGAACGTTTCGCCGGATGTGCTGCGCGTGATCGCCAGCGCGGCGCGCAGAGGTCCGCTGCATTTCTATTTCCTGTCGCCGGCCGAAAGCTGGTGGGGCGACCTGCAGACCGTGCGCGAACGCCTGCGTGCCGATCCGGCGGGTTTCGCCGGCGAGGAAGAGAATCCGCTGCTGGCGGCGAACGGCGCGGCCGGCCGCGATTTCCTCCGTCTGCTGTTCGGCGACGACGCCGTGCGCCCCGCGTTCGAGCAAGCGCTTTACGTTCCGCCCGATCCGGCGCGGCGCACGGGCCTGCTGCACCGGATGCAGCGCGATCTGCTCGCGCGGCGCGCGCCGCCGACGAACGACGGGAATCGCGACGCCTTCGATCCGGACGATCGTAGCCTGCAGGTACATGCCTGCCATACGCGATTGCGCGAAGTGCAGGTATTGCACGATCGCCTGCGCGACCTGCTGGAAACGCATCCGCAGATCGAACCGCGCGATATCGCCGTGCTGACGCCGGACGTGCGGCAATACGCTCCCTACGTGCGCGCCGTGTTCGGCGACGGCGAAGCCATCCCGTATTCGTTGACCGATGGCGACGCGATGCTGGCGCCGATGGCGGAAGCGTTCCTGCGCCTGTTGGCCCTGCCCGGTTCGCGATTCACCGTGAACGAAGTGCTCGAATGGCTGGCGGTGCCGGCGATCGCGCAACGCTTCGGGCTCGATGCCGCCGGCCTCGACCGCCTGCGCCCCTGGCTGCACGCCGCCGGCGCCCGCTGGGGACTCAACGCCGAACATCGCATGCAGTTCGACGCACCGGCGGAGAATGCCTACACCTGGGCCTTCGCCATCGATCGCCTGCTGCTCGGCCATGCCAGCGGCGACACGAGCGAAATCCATGGCGTGGCCTCGCTGCCGCCGCCGGAAGGCGATGTGATGCCCGCGCTCGACGCCCTGCTCTCGGGCTTGCGCGCGCTGGCGCGCTGGCATGCGCGACTGGCGCGCCGCCTGGAGGCGCCGCAATGGCCGGACGCGTTGTCGCAACTGCTCGACGAACTGTTCGTCGCGCAACCGGCCGTGGACGAAGACCGCCGCGCGCTCGACGGTCTGCGCGCGCAGATCCAGCGTTTCGCCGGACAACTCAAGGCGGCCGACATCGAACAAAAGCTGCCGATCGACATCGTGCGCGCCTGGTTCCAGGAAACCCTGGCTGATGGCGACACGCGCCAGCCCCTGTTGACCGGGGGCGTGACCTTCGCGCGCATGGTGCCGATGCGCCTGATCCCGTACAAGGCGATCTGTTTGCTGGGCATGAACGATGGCGAGTTCCCGCGACGCGATCCGGCCGGCGGTCTGAACCGACTGGCGGCGCAGCTCGGCACGAAACAGCGCCTGCCCGGCGATCGCTCGCTGCGCGAAGACGATCGCCTGTTGTTCCTGCAATTGTTCGCCGCCGCCAGCGACTGCTTCTACCTGAGCTTCCTCGGACGCGATGCGCGCAGCGACGAATCGCGTCCGCCCTCGGTCGTGGTGGCGGAACTGGTGGAAACGGCCGGCCGCTACCTGCGCGACGAGGACGAGGCGGCACGCTCCTTGATCGTGCAGCATCCCCTGCAGCCGTTTTCTCCGGAGGCGTTCGGACGCAGCGATGCGCGCCGCCGCAGTTTCCAGGCGGGCTGGCGGCCGGCGGCGAACGCCGGCGGCGAACGCGGCCCGCTGCCCCGTTTCGCGGAAGACGCGCCGGCTGCGGCAGCTTCGCCGCCACGCATCGGACTCGAACAATTGCATCGTGTGCTGATGAATCCCCCGCGGGCGTTCCTGCAGCAAGGCCTCGACCTGCGCCTGCCGCGCGACGAGGATCGCCTGCCCGATGTCGAACCTTTCGACGGCGCCGACGGCCTGCACCAACACGCCTTGAGGAGCGAAGTGTTCGCCGCGCTCTGCCTGGATCCGGATCTCGACGGCGAGATCCTGCACCAGCGCCTGTTGCGCGAAGCGCGCATCGCCCCGGGCGCGAGCGGCGCGATCCAGGTCGTCGAAACGATGGCTTCGCTGCGCGCGGCGGCGCGGCAGTGGCGCGAGTGGTCGCAGGGCGAGGCCGGGTCACGTGTTTTCGAACTGGAACTCGACGGTACGATGCTGGGCGGAAGGCTGGCGCCGGTGCATGCCGCCGGCTTGTTGCAGTTCCGCGCCGGCGATGCGCACGGGCGTAACCGGTTGCCCATGGATATCGACTGGCTGGTCTGGTCGGCGCTGGGCGAAACCCGACCGGTAAATCGTCTGTTCGCCGACGGCGATCATTCGCCCGAGGTCTTCGCGCCGCTGCCGCCAGCGACAGCACGCGCGCGCCTGATCGAATTGCTGGCCCTGTATCGGCGTGCGACCGCGTCTGCCCTGCCCTTCATGCCGAAAGCGGCCTGCGCCTACGCGCATAGCCTGCATTCGCCCCAACACGAGGCGAGCGCCTGGAAAAAAGCGCAGGAACAGTGGTGGAAACGCGACAGTACCGGCGAAGGCCAACGCGCCGACGTGCGCCTCGCGCTGCGCGGCCGCGATCCTTTCGACGACGAACGCGGCGACGAGGCAGCGCTGTTTCGCTCGCTCGCGCGCCGCGTGTTCGGCAGCGACGGAATCTTCGCCCGTGAATGAAGCCTTGCGCCCCGACGATCTCGGCACGAGCCTGCCCTTGCACGGCGTGCAATGGATCGAAGCGAGCGCCGGCACCGGCAAGACCTTCCTGCTGGCCACGCTGTACTCGCGCCTGGTGATCGAGGCAGGCTGGCCCGTGGCCAGCCTGCTCGCGGTGACCTTCACCGAGGCGGCGACGCAGGAACTGCGCGAGCGCCTGCGCGAGCGCCTGGTGCTGGCGCGCGATCTCGCAGCCGGAGATGCCGGCGGCGACGAAGGCGAAGCGCAACGACTGACGACGCGCCTGGTCGCATCCGCAATAGAACGCGAAGGCCGGGCCTTCCTGCTGCGCCGGCTGCGCCTGGCGGTGGAAGCGATGGACGTCGCTCCGATCTTCACCATCCATGGTTTTTGCCGGCGCGCGCTGGCCGACCATGCGATCGAAGCCGGACAGCCCTTGGTGCAGCGGGCCATCGTCGAAAACGAGACCGCCCTGCGCGAGGAAGTCGCGACGGATTTCTGGCGCCGTTGCAATACCGATGCGGCGAAAACGGCGAACCTGCGCCGCTTGTGGAAATCGCCGCAGGCGCTGGCGAAGGATCTGCGGGAACTGCTGGCGATCGATGCGCTGCTGCCTTTGCCGCCGGAAGAAATCCGCCCGCCACGGGAGGCCGAAGATCGGCAACGTGACGCCCGCCTCGCCCTCGCTGCCGCGTTCCGCGCGCATGGCGTCGGCGCGAGAGCGCAACTGGCCGCCGCCCTGGCCAACGGCGCCATCAACAAGGCCATCGTCAAGGACGAGGCCGTCGATCCCGTCTGGCAGGCGCTTCGGGAGTGGCAGCCCCGCGTAGACAGGGAAGATCCCGCCATCGCCAAACTGGCGAACTACGGTACGACCCGGCTGCGCGCGAAGCTCAACAAGAACGGCGCGTTGCCCGATGATCCGCTGTTCGACGCCATCGATGCTTGGTTCTCGTTCGTCGATGCGCGCGAAGAACAACGCAAGATCGCTCGCGTCGCGCTCGTGCACGAAGCGCGCGATTACGCGCGCACGCGGCTCGACGCCATCAAGCGCGAGCGCGGACTGATCGGCTACGACGACATGGTGCTCGGCGTCGCCGATGCGCTGGCCGGGCCGCAGGGCGAGGCCTTCGCGCGCAAACTGCGCCGACAGTACGGCGTCGCCCTCGTCGACGAATTCCAGGACACCGATCCGCGTCAGTGGCGCATCTTCCGGCAACTGTTCGCGCGCGCGGCCGATCATGCCGGCGAAGCGCAGGACCTGTTCGGCGACGAATCGGTGCCGGCCGAGGGGCGCGAGGACGCCGGGCGGCGCCAGCGCGCGCTGTTCCTGATCGGCGATCCGAAGCAGGCCATCTACCGCTTCCGCGGCGGCGATGTGCATGCCTATCTCGAGGCGCGCAGCGAAGCCGATGCCCGGCACGCGCTGTCGCACAACCATCGCTCGCGGCCTGCGGCGATCGCGGCGGTGTCGGCCCTGTTCGGACGCAGCGGTCCGCAGGCGTTCGCCGAAAGCGGCATCGAATACTTGCCGGTGCAACCGGCCGGCCGCGTCGCCGACGAAGACTATCGCCTCGGCGATTCCGTGCCGGCGGCCATCGAAGTGGCGCGCCTGAGTGCCGCGGCCGAGGCCGGCATCGACGCGGCCCGCGACGCCGCCACGACGGCCTGCGTGGCGCGCATGCACGCGCTGCTTTCCGACATGATCGCCGGCCGCGCCTTGCGTCGCCGTGCCGACGGTCGCTGGCGCCGTCTCGGCCCCGGCGACATCGCCGTGCTGGTCGAACGCAACGACGAAGCCGAGCGCATCCACCGTGCCCTGACGCTCGCCGGCATTCCCTGCGTGGCGGCCGGACGAAGCAGCCTGTACGACAGCGACGAAGCGGCCGACCTGCGTTGCCTGTTGCACGCGCTGCTGGCGCCGGCCGACGACACGCGCCTGCGCGCGGCCCTGGCCACGCCCTTGCTCGGCCTGGACGCGGCAGCGATCCGCCGGCTCGACGAGGACGAAACCGAGCGTCGCCTTTGGTCCGATCGCCTGCAGGCCTGGCGTGCACGCGCCGAACGCCAGGGGCCGCTCGCCGCGATCAATCTCGTTTGCGCCGAAAACGCATCGCGCCTGCTCGGTCTGGTCGACGGCGAGCGCCGCCTGACCAACTATCTGCAACTCGGCGAGGAATTGCAGGCCGGACCCGGTGCACGGCTCGGCCTGCGCGCCCTGCTTGACCAGCTCGAACGGCGCATGGCCGAAGCCGATGCGCAGAACGACGCCGAACTGTTGCGACTCGAATCCGACGCGGCCCGCGTCAAGATCCTCACGCTGCACAAGAGCAAAGGCCTCGAGTTCGATCTCGTCTTCCTGCCCTATGTCGCCATCCGTACCAGCCCTCCACCCGGCAATGCGTTGAAGCTCGCGCGCTACCACGATGGCAGCCGGCGCGTGGCCGAGCTGTTCGCCGAGCGCGCTTCGTTCGCGACCACGAAGGAATACGAGGAACAATTCGCCGAGAAGCTCCGGCTGTTGTACGTCGGTCTGACCCGCGCCCGGCTCGCCACCTGGCTGGCTTGGGGGGCGGTGAAAGAAGCCGCGCGCACACCGCTGGCCTGGCTGTTGCACCGTGGCGATGGGATGCAGCCACTGGAAACACTGACACCCGAACAGATCGAGGCCGGTCTCGCGCGCTGGCGGCAACGGGCCGCGGAAGAAGGCGCGTCGCCCGACGCGATCAGCGCGCTGCCTGCAGCCGATGCCCTGCCTTCGCAACGCCTGCGTTTCGATGCGTCGTCGGTCACGCCGGATGCGGCCATCGCGCGCCGGCATTTCAGCCGCGATTGGTGGGTCTACAGTTTTTCGCAGCTCAGCCGCGAGGACGACGGCGCCGCACCCGGCGAAATGGGCGGCGCCCGCGACGAGGTTCAGCCGCCGACGCCGCTGTCGGCTTCGCGTTTCGCCGGTTCGCGTTTCGGCAACACCCTGCACGCGGCGCTGGAGACGGTCGATTTCGCTGCCTGGCGCGAGTGGAGCGGCGAGCTGCCGCCGCCGGGCGAATTCGACAAACTGGTCGAGGCCTTGAACGGCCAGGGTTTCGGCGGCGAGACCAATCATCGCGAGGGCCTGCCCCTGTTGACGCGATTGGTGAGCGCGACGCTGAACGCGCGCCTGCCGGAAGGCGTGCGCCTGTGCGACGTGCCGCCCTCCCGGCGCCGCAGCGAACTCGAATTCCACCTCGCCTTCGCACCGGTGGCGACGCCGGCCCTGCTGGCGATCCTGCATCGCCATGGCATCGTCGGCGAACGCCAGGCCTTCGGCCTGCGCCAACGCATCGAAGGTTTGCTGACCGGCTTCATCGATCTGGTCTACGAGCACGACGGGCGCTTCTACGTGCTCGACTACAAGTCGAACCAGTTGCCCGACTACGCGCCGATCGCCCTGCGGCAATCGGTGCGCGAGCACGAGTACGATCTTCAATACACGCTGTACACGCTGGCCTTGCACCGCTGGCTGCGTTTCCGCCTCGGCGCCGCCTACGATTACGATCGCCACCTGGGCGGCGTGCGTTACCTGTATTGCCGCGGCCTCGATGAAGCGCATCCGGACCACGGCATCCACGCACCGACCTTGACGCGCGAATTGATCGAGACGCTCGACGCCCTGTTCGCACCCGCACCCGGCCTGCTGGCGGAGCGCGCCGGATGAGCCTGTTGCTGGAATTGCATCGCGGCGGCTGGCTGCGCACGATCGACCATGCGCTGGCCGAAAGTCTGCGCCGGCTCGAACCGGAAACGCCCGATGACGTACTGGTGGCGCTGGCCCTGGCCAGTCGCGCCAGCGGCGAGGGCCATAGCTGCCTGCCGCTGGCGCAGGCGCAGGCCTGGCTGGCCGAACTCGTGGACGCGCGCGAGACACCGTTGCTGCCCTCGCCGACGGACTGGTTGCCGATATTGCGGGCCTCGCCATGGATCGCCGCCGCACGGATCGCGGTGCTGGAAGGCGGCAAGCTGTTCCTGCGCCGGTATTGGAATTACGAAACCCTGCTGGCCGCGGCCGTTCATGCCCGGGTGCAGGGCGACTCGCCCGCCGATCGCTTGTTGCTTGTCACCGGCGGACCCGGCACCGGCAAAACCACGCAGGCCGCACGCGCGCTGGCTGAGCGCGTGGCGCATCGCGCACATCCGCCGCGCATCGCCCTGGCCGCGCCGACCGGCAAGGCGGCGAGTCGGCTCGGCGAAGTGGTGCATCAACGCCTCGCCGAACTGGCGGAGGCCGGCGTCGCCGGCGCCGCTGTCGCGCGCACCCTGCCGATCGAGGTCGCGACCTTGCACCGCCTGCTCGGCTGGCGCAGCGACGGCACGATGGCGCGCGGCGCCGACGATCCGCTGCCCTTCGATCTGATCGTCGTGGACGAGGCCTCCATGGTCGATCTGCCGATGATGATGCGCTTGTTCGCCGCGACGCCACCCGACGCCGGTCTCGTGCTGATCGGCGATCGCGACCAGTTGCCTTCGGTGCAGGCGGGCGACGTGCTGGCGGCGATGTGCGATGCCTTCCCGATCGCAAGCACCGACACCGACGCCACGACGCCCCGCCTGCATCTGACGCGCGTGCATCGTCAGGCCGACGACACCGATATCAACGCGTTCGCGACCCTGGTTCGCGATGGTCGCGCCGACGACGCGCTCGACGGACTGAAGGCGCGGGCTTTCCGCGGCGTGCACTGGCGCCCCGGCAGCGATCGCGATCTGGCCGATCACCTGCTCGCCGAAGCGCTGCCGGCCTATCGGCGCCTGCAGCAAGCGGCCGATCCCGGCGAAGCAATAGCGAACGCCGGCGCATTCCGCGTGCTGACCGCCGTGCGCGACGGCGCCGCCGGCAGCATCGCGCTGAACGCGCGACTGGCGCAGGCGCTCGATCCCGGCAAGCGCGGCGACGCGCTGTTCCATGGCCGCCTCTTGCTGGTGACGCAGAACAGTTACCGGCACGGTTTGTACAACGGCGATGTCGGCATCGCCTGGGGCGAAACCGGGGGAGACAGCCGCGTCTGGTTCGATACCGGCGACGGACTGCGCGCCTGGCGCCCCGCCAGCTTGCCCGCGCACGAAGACGCCTACGTCCTGACCGTGCACAAGGCCCAGGGGTCCGAATTCGAGCGCGTCCTGCTGGCCCTGCCCGAACACGGCGCACGCGTGCTCTCGCGCGAACTGCTCTACACGGGCCTGACGCGCTGTCGCCGCGAAATCGTGCTCTGGGCCAGCGAAGAAGCGCTACGCGCGGCCATCGGTCGGCGCGCGCAGCGCTGGAGCGGATTGGCGGAGCGCCTGCGCGAAGCCTGAATTCAGTCGGTGACGATGCGGTGCAGGTGCCGGCGGAACGGCACGTCGCCTGCCGGCGGTGCGTGCAGTTCGCGGGCGTAACGATGCCCCGCATAGACGGCGTGCGCGATCAGGCCCGGCGCCTCGGCATCGCCGATCGCGCGGACCGACAGCACGCCCGCATCGCCCCACTCGGCTGCCCGCGCGCGCAATTCCTGCAGCAGCCCATCGTTCGGCAGGCGCGAGGTGATCGTCACGATGGCCGCGCAATCGATGCGGCGTTCCGCGCTCGACCAGACATGCCGCAAAAGGGCTTTGCCGTCGGCGAACGATTCGATCGCATGCATCGCCACCGGCACCACGCCGATCGCGTGCATGCGCTTCTGTATGTGGCGGTAGTCCAGCGTATTGACCGCCCAGGACGCGATCGTGTCGTCCGGCGTCGCATGGAAAACCTCGCGTCCCTCGGCGCGCAGTTTTTCCGCGATCACGCTGCCGAGATAGAAACCGTCGTCGTCGTACAGCAGCACCGGCCCCGCCGGCGCACGCGCGGTGAAATCGCCGGACATCACTTCGTCGGGCGTGAAGATGTTTTCCCGCTCGAACCCGGGAATGGCCTCGCCGTGGCTGCGGCCGATGCCGTCGCGGCGCCAATGGCAGCCGGTGGCGATGACGACCTGCTCGGCGCCGAAGGCGAGGATGTCGTCCGCGCTCAGCGGGCTCTCGCGATACACCTGCACGTTCGCGAGTTTCTGCAACTGGCCGACGCGCCAGTCGCGCACGCGCGCCCATTCGGCCAGGCCGGGCAGGCGCGATTCGCGGGTGACGCGGCCGCCGAGTTCGCGGCTGGCTTCCGACAGATGCACTTCGTAGCCGCGCTGCCCCAGTGCGCGCGCCGCTTCCAATCCGGCCGGGCCGGCGCCGACCACCAGCACGCGCTGTTCGGCGGCTTTCGGCGCGATGCGCTCCGGATGCCAGCCCTTGCGCCACTCCTCGCCCATGGTGGGATTCTGCGTGCAGCGGATCGGCGTGATCGTCATGTCGCCGGTCACGCAGATATTGCAGCCGATGCATTCGCGGATATCGTCGCCGCGGCCCTGCTCGATCTTGCGTGGCAGGAAAGGATCGGCGATCGACGGACGTGCGGCGCCGATCATGTCGAGCACGCCGCGACGGATCTGCGAGACCATGCTGTCGGGCGAGGTGAAGCGGCCGACGCCGACCACGGGCTTGCTCGTGGTCTTCTTCACCCAGTCGATGAAGGGTTCCTGGGCGCCTTCGCCGGCGAAACGCGAGGGGATCGAATCGTTGTACCAGGCCGCGACGTTCACGTCCCACAGGTCGGGCAGTTCCCCGAGCGCATGCATGACGTCCTTCGCTTCCGGCAGGGTGATGCCGCCCTCGCCGAGCAATTCGTCCACGGCGAAGCGCACGGCGACCGCACAGGTATCGCCGACGGCGTCCTTGGTGTCCTCGATCACCTCGCGCAGCAGACGCATGCGGTTCTCGAGCGAACCGCCGTACTCGTCGCTGCGGTGGTTCCGACGCTTCTGCAGGAAGTGCATCGCCAGGCTGAGGTCGTGCGCGGCGTAGATGTAAACGATGTCGAAGCCGGCGCGCTTGGCCCGCAGCGCGGCCGCGCGATGCCAGCGCCGGTACTCGGCGATGTCGCGCTTATCCATCGCCCGCGCCTGGTGCGGATAACCGTACTTGCTGGGCTGGTGCGAGGGCGCCAGCAATACCTCGCGCGAATACAGGTTCGACGCGGTCGGACCGTTGTGCGTCAGCTCGACCGCCGCCAGCGCGCCGTGCGCATGCACCTTCTCGCACATCAGGGCGAGCGCGGGGATGTCGTGGTCGTCCCACAATCGCGCTTCGACATAGGGCGAGACATCGCCGCTGGGATGGATCTCGCATTCTTCCGTGGACACCACCGCCCAGCCGCCTTCGGCCTTGATCTCGCGCATCGCCGCATGCGATTCGGGCATCGCATGCCCCATGCCGTTGCAATGCGGAACCTGGAAGAAACGGTTCTTCGCCGTCACCGGACCGAGGCGGATCGGTTCGAACAGGATGTCGTAGCGGGGATCTCGGGACATGCGGGCTCCGGGCGATGGGCGATTGTTACCCGAAAGGCGGTCCGGGCGCGACGAACGGCGCCGTCGCAAACCCCGAGAGCGCGGTTTTGCAGCATGATGGTCTTCGCACCCGGAGCCACGACATGAATGCGCTGGAACTTCCCCGCCTCATCGCCGCCCTGCATTACGCCGCCGTCCAGCATCGCGACCAGCGCCGCAAGGACGAGGACGAGACGCCCTACATCAACCACCCGATCTCGCTGCTGCACATACTCAACGTCGAAGTCGGCATCGCCGACCCGGACGTGCTGATCGCCGCGGTATTGCACGATGTCATCGAGGATTGTTCCGGCCCGCACCAGATCTACATCGACGACCGCCGCGAAGAGATCCGCGCGCAGTTCGGCGAGGCGGTGCTGGCACTGGTGGAGGCGGTCACCGACGACAAGTCGCTGCCGAAGGAAGCGCGCAAACAACGCCAGGTCGAAAAGGCGCCGCACCTGCCGATCGGCGCCAAGCTGGTGAAGCTCGCGGACAAGACTTCCAACCTGCGCGACATCGCCGCCACTCCGCCGGCCGCTTGGTCGGCCGAACGGCGGGCCGCGTATTTCGACTGGGCGGAACGCGTCGTCGACGGTTTGCGCGGCAGCCACGCGGGATTGGAAGAGTTGTTCGACGAAGCCCTGGCCGCGCGCGGCGATCGCGATGCGTCGTGATGCAGGCGTGGGCCGTAGGCTGGGCTGGTTGTAGGTTGGGTTGGCCGTAGGCTGGGCTGACAAGCCCAGCTTGCGAGGTCGCGTGGCGATTCGTTCGGTGGCAGGTGGCAGGTGACAGGTGGGCTGAAGCCCACCCTACAGCCCACCCTACAGCCCACCCTACAGCCCACCCTACAGCCCACCCTACAGCCCAC
>CAYWHO010000001.1:0-114 GCA_964458195.1 uncultured Arenimonas sp. | reverse complement strand
CCTACAACCGGCTTGAAGTCGGCGCTTTGTAGGCTGGGCTGACAAGCCCAGCCTACGAACTCCCTCTCCCCATTCATGGGGAGAGGGCTGGGGTGAGGGGCAATCCGATCCTTA